>NZ_JAGQDN010000005.1:0-240007 GCF_021270385.1 Brevibacillus sp. AF8
ACCCAATTGTAACAGTGGGGTTTTAAACACAGTCAACCATGAGGGGATATTACCAGCAATCAGTAAATGCCAGGGGGTCGTTATTAATAGATCGCTTCCCAGCCTGCTGGAGTGACGAATAGGCGAATCGCCTTGATTTTGCGGTCGTCCATCAGGGTGAAGTAGTGGCGGTAGTTCGGTGGTACGGAGATCAGATCGCCCGGCTCCAGCTCGACGTCGAAGTAGCGACCGTCTTTGCCCTTGATAGCGAAAATACCGTGACCATCGACGCAGAAGCGGCACTCATCGTCGGTGTGGTGATGCTCGCCCTTGAATTTCACCAACAGCTCGTCGAGATTAGGTGTTTTGTCAGAGAGGACGATAATGTCCGCTGTCAAGTAACCGCGACGTTGGCTGATTGCATCGATTTCCGGTTTAAAGGTGTCGAGAATCTCTTGTTTCTCCTCGTCTGTCGGGCTGTAGTTATCACGGTGCTTTGGATCAAGGCGATCCACGCCCCATTTTTCATAAATGATCTCTTGGGTATCCAGGAAGGAGACAACTTCCTCGGGTGCGGAAATGTACTCATTGTTGTCGTGAAAACGAATTTGTGCCATCGTTTATTCCTCCTTAATTGGTGGTTGTAGTGGACACGACTGCTTGGCGCAATTGCAGCCAGCGGGCGTGATACTCGAATAGGAACTCAAAAGCTTCCAGGTGGCGCTTAGCCTCGAAGTCATTGCCGCCCCACGTGTAGATACCGTGGTTACGGATGAGTACGCCGGGAACTTCTGGTGTAATCACTTTTTCAATTTCGGTAGCCAAGGTCGGAATATCAGCAAAGTTCTCAACAATCGGAACAGTAATGCGTGCGTTTTCTTCCCAGATTCCGAGTCCCTTGATCAGCTCTTGTCCTTGTATGGAGAAAGCCCGTTGTCCAAAGTACAGCTCGGAAATGAGGTTGTTCCATACGGTATGGACGTGGAAGCAAGCCCCTGCCTTCGGGAACGTTTTGTATACGACGGCGTGGATGAGTGTTTCTGCGGACGGCTTGAGAGCAGTTTCATCCACTGGACGAGAGTCTTGATCCACAACCAGGTAATCTTCGGGGGACAGCTTGGTTTTGTCTTTGCCGCTTGCCGTTACAGCAAATTGCAAGGGATCGTTTTGTATTTTAATAGAGAGATTGCCACTGGTGCCGGGAAACCAGTCCCGGCGGGCAAATGTCAGCTTGGCGTCATCCAGACGGCGAAAGGCATCCAGACGTTGTTCGAGTGTTGCAGTCATGAATTAGACGACCTCCTGTTGGACTTGCTGTAAAATGCGAATCACATCGTGGAACGTGGCAAACTTGCTATGCGGCAATTGCAGCTCTTCCGCCTTGTCAGCGAGGAAGGAACGGGCAATCACATAGTCAGCGATTTTGGCTCCAGCCAAATCAGTGATGGAGTCGCCGATGACGATGCGGAAATGAGTTGTTGGATCGTAACGACGGATGATGGTCGTCTTGCACATGCCACAGCCGTTCGTGCAATGTTCATCGCAAGCGTTGGGCCACGTAATGGTGATACGCTCGCCGCTGAAATCACTGCCATTACAGTAGATCGGCACATCGGTAAGATCGAAGGGTGCCAGGATAGGCTCCAGAAAAAAGTCGATGCCGCCACTCGTGATCAACAGCTCGATGCCTTCTGCGCGGCAATAGCTCACAAATTCAGCAAATCCCGGGCGAATGGTCGCTTCATGGACAATAAAATCGATAATGTCCTGGCGCAAGGAGGAGGGCAAGAGTTGAAACAGCTTGCCAACCCCTTCCTGAACGCTTATTTTTTGCGAAAGGATTTGCTCCGTCAAGCCTTCCCACTCAGGGGGAGCAAACTTGCGGACAATCGCTACAATGTTGTCTTTTTCGGTAATCGTTCCGTCGAAATCGCAGAACAGGACGAGCTTCTTGCTCATCGTGCGCCACCCCACTTTTCCAGAGCGATCGCCAGCTCTTGTGATTCAGCAGCAGCCTCTTCCAATGTTCGACCTGCGGTGACTGCCTCAATCGCGGCAACGAAAGCTTTTGCTCCTGCGGTTGCTCCACCAGGATGACCGTGGATTCCGCCCCCTGCATTGACGATTTGATCGATACCGAAGTCTTGATACAGCTGTGGAACCAGCCCCGGATGAATGCCGGCAGATGGAACCGGGAAGGAACGTCGTACACCATTCAGTGGGTCAGTCAAATGCTTGGCGAGCTGCAACGCTTCTGTTTTGTCCAGGGCGACATTGCCGTACGGAGACGGGAAGAGTACCAAATCTGCCCCAGCTACACGCATCAACGTGCCGAGTAGAAGCGGGGTGGCGATACCGTAGTCAGGTGAAGGATAGTAAGCCCCTGCCAAAGCCGGATGTGCCATGATCGGTACGTGTACATCAGGATCGGCTGCCAAACGGTGCAGAGCATCGAAGCCAAACGCCAGCACGTTGAACAAAAGGCAGTCAGCACCCGCCTCTACCGCACGCTTCGCTTTTTCGTTCAGCTCATGCACAGGTCCAGTCAGGTTGGCTGCATAGAGGACGGGCTTGCCTGTTTCGGCTTCGGTCTCCTGGGAGATCTGCTTAAACGCTTTGATCCGTTCGATAAAAGGAGCGCGGTCGTCTGCAAAGAAGATTTCGTCATCTTTCACGAGATCAACTCCGCCCAAGGCTTGTGCTCGGAATTGTGTCTTCAAATCGTCGAAAGGAAGACCCAGGCACGATTTGAAAATGCTCATCAAGAGTGGACGGTCATGTGCCCCTAAACGTTCGCGCAGACCATCAATGCCGAACTTCGGTCCAGGAAAGGCCCGAAGGAATGAGTCAGGGAAAACAACGTCAACGAGCTTGATTTTGCCATCCATCGACAGTTTACCGAATATTCCGGTCAACAAGGATGGAATGTCTGCTGTAAAATTGCGAGTCGGATAGCTAACGGTAATCAGACCGCGTGTTTCTCCGTTTTCCAGTGTCGCAATCGGTGTCGCGCTCACGGCTTCACCGAGATAAGGCGCTAGCTCAGCTTGCTTGGCAAGCGGCAGGTCCGTCCAGGAACCGACTGTCATGCCGACAGCAATGGCTTCCGCTTTCTTGTTCAAGTCTTTTGCTTGTGTGAGATAGGTGACGAGGATACGTTGTTCACTCATGGTACGCCTAATCCTCCTTGAATTATTAAAAAAGCCTCCCCATTGAGCGGGGAGGCGGTTGTCGACTATGAAAGCGTCTCGTCTCCTCTCATCTCTCGGGTCAGTAGCCGAAACGAGCCCAAAGTGCTCGATCTCGACTCTTATCCGTTGGAATTAGCACCGTTTCGCTATCCAAGGTACGCAATTATGAGCGTACGAATCATGGTATAGCGCCGGTTGCCGGGCATCATAGGGCCAGTCCCTCAGCCAGCTCGCGATAAGAGTTATTCGTTTCCCCCATGATATGACGTTCATTGTCAGGAGTCAATCTTTGTTTTTGCAGAGAATGTGCAGCAAGTTATGAGAAAAATGAGACTAAGGTGAAACTTTTTGGCAATTCCTTCGTGGTAAGGGATGAAGGGGTGTGAACGGTTTGGGAAAGTAGGTCTGGAGGATGTGTACCAGCTGCATGTAAACGATATTTACCGCTATCTTTTCCGGCTGACACGAGATGAGAAGCTGGCAGAGGATTTGACACAGGAAACCTTTTGTCGCGCCTTCTCTTCCTTGGACGACTACCGTGGGGAAAAAGTACGGCCCTGGCTGTTCAAGGTGGCCTATCACGCTTTCGTGGATGGTTATCGTAAGAGGACGAAACAACGATTTGCGTTTGTAGAAGCCCTGCCAGAAAGACCTGATCATTCGGCTGTTGATCCGGCTGAGCATGTCGTGAATCAGGAGCTGTGGGAAGTGGCCCACGACTATTTGGAGAAGCTTCCGGAAAAGCAGAGACAGGTCATTTTGTTGTCTGCATTGCAGTTTTCCTATGCGGAGATGGCAGAGGTACTCGGGATTGAGCTGGCAGACGTCAAGCGTTCCTTGTTTCGGGGACGACAAAAGATGCGGCAGTTGTGGAGGGAGGAAAGCCAGTGATGAACAAGGATGAGAATCATCGCGAGCAAAGGCTGCTTGCTTATTTGCGTGGGGAAATGGCGGAAGAAGATTCAAAACTATTCGAGGAAGAAATAGCGGCTGACGTGGAGTACGCACAGCGGTTGGAAAGGCTTTTGTTGGGGGAAGAAACGGGGGAGGACAAGGTGAAAATAAACCAGCCTGAAGCACTGTCGGCTGAAAAACAGCGTGCCATTGTGCGCCGGGGGAAATGGAAAAATCGGTTGTCCAACGCTGGGTTCACCATAGGGCTTCCCTTTTTGGCCGGAGTTGTGTTGCTGATTTTGAATGGCTGGGTCGGGTCGCTGATGCATGAAGATCTGTTCCGCGTTGCGAAGTCGATAGTCAATTTTACTCAGCCAGGTGTGAGAGTGGGTAGTAGTGGCTCGCAGGTCGGATTGCTGTACGGAAACATCAGCATGGAACTACGTGAGCGGGTTGGGGGGGAAGAAAAGGTCGCTGGTCGTTTTGAGAGTACGAATGTGCTATGGAACGTAAATACGAAGCCGCAATGGACGAACGGGGTTAGGGAACAGAAGCTGTATTTCCGTTATCCGACAGACGGGGAAATGGGGGATACGGAATCTCGCACTGCACCTGCCTGGACAACGATGGAGAAGCTACCTGAGGGGACCGTTTCTCAGCTCGCGATTTCCTTCGATCACTTCCTAACATACGAGGAGTACTATGAATTGGTTTCCCGCCATGTCACCTCTTCGGGACAAGATACGGTTTGGTTTGCGGTAGACACAGGGGTGGAGCGAAAGCAAGCAGAAGACGATGGGGCAAATCGATTTCTCGGTCCCGGGTACGTGTGGGGATTTGCGCAGCATGAACTGGATTACGGAGATGCGCCCATTCGGGTAAACGGGGAAGGGAACAGAAGAATGGCCGCCTACTTAGAAGAGATGAAGTACTTATCTGAGCAAGAAGATCTGGCTCGCGATGTCGGCAGATCTTTGCTATTTCGTAGCGACCTTCAGATAGCCGAACGATACAACTACATGCAGCAAAACGGAGTGCGAATCTACGGCGCCGTCCTCACTGGACCTACGAAAGAACTGTTGAAGCTCAAGGCCGAAAAGTCGATAACAGCAGCGTTTTTAGGCAAAGTAGACTGGTGGAATTGGGATCACCCTGCGGCATCGGGAACACAATCCAGCTATTGATAGCAAGGTGCGAATTTTTGCACAAAAGGGTGTTGACATCGTGGAAGCGTTGGTTGTATGATTCAAACTAAATCAAAAACCGAATACGTTTTGGATACCTTATCCAGAGAAGGTGGAGGGACTGGCCCGATGATACCCGGCAACCGACATGACGCCATTCAGACGCGAGGAAGCGACTGATTGACAGGCGACATGCACGGTGCTAATTCCTGCAGAAACAAAAGTGGTCTGGAAGATAAGGGGGACATCAACACGGTTCTTACACGTGACGACGGCGACCTCTTTTCTTCGGGAAAAGAGGTCTTTTTTCGTCGATAAGAATTTTAAAATTAATACTCTCGGGACACAAACAAAACAAGTAGAGATAGAGGAAAAATACGTAGAGGGGAGTTTTGGAATCATGGCATATCGCGCATTGACTGAACAGGAAGCAGTGGAGTACGTAAAAGGAATACCGGATCTTTTTAGCGAAGGAGCAGAGCTGACCAGCCGTGAAATTGGGGATGGTAACCTCAATCTGGTTTTTGACATTCTGGAGCCGGCAACCGGTAAGAGCGTCATTGTCAAGCAAGCACTGCCTTTTGCCCGCGTCGTGGGAGAATCTTGGCCGCTTACGATTGATCGGGCTCGCATCGAGAGCGAGGCACTCCGCATTCAGCACAAATACGTTCCAGACCTGGTGCCGCAGGTGTATCATTTCGACGGGGAGCTTGCGTTGACTGTCATGGAAAACGTCGGGGACCACATCATCATGCGCAAAGGTTTGATCGAAGGAAAGCGGTACCCGCTATTCGCGAAGCAAATTGGCCGTTTTCTCGCGCAAACCTTGTTCTTCACATCCGATCTGGGCGCGCATCCGTACGATAAAAAAGCGCTAGTCGGAACATTCATAAATCCAGAACTATGCAAAATTACAGAAGATCTCGTCTTTACCGATCCATATGAAAATGCGCCTACCAACGATTTCAATCCGTTGATTCGCCGCGAAGTCGAGGCGATCTGGAACAACCGGCCGCTGAAGCTGGAAATCGCCAAGCTGAAATACGATTTCCTTACGCGCTCGGAAGCGCTGCTGCATGGCGACTTGCATACCGGAAGTATTTTCATCACGGAGAACAGCTTGAAAGCAATCGATCCAGAGTTTGCTTACTACGGCCCAATCGGTTTTGACATCGGGGCGGTCATTGCCAATCTGCTGCTCAACTACGCAGGCCAGCACGGTTTGCAAAAAGATCAAGGAGAACGGGAAGCGTACCGCGAATACTTACTGGAAACGGTCGAGGATGTCTGGAATGAATTCGTTTCGCAATTCGTTCAACTCTGGCACAAGCACGCCAAAGAGCGCAGCGCCCATGTCGAAGGGCTGTGGCAAAGCTACGTGAAGCGCTTGATTCAGGATACAGCAGGCTATGCCGGCTGCAAAATCTTGCGCCGTGTCATCGGTTTGGCAGGCGTAGCAGACCTGAATGCCATTGAAGACGACCAGACTCGCGCAGAAGCAGAACGTCTGGCGCTCTCGATAGGAGAAGCGTTGATTCTCGGTCGCGGCGGCATCGACGAATCGACAGATATCACGGACATCGTACGCACTGTGACCGAACGTTACTATCAGGAGGCTACAACAGTATGACAACCAGCACCCAATTGGCACCTGTTAAGTGGGAGAATGACGCATTGGTCTTGCTTGACCAGACGCGTCTGCCAGTAGAAACGATCTATTTGAACTTGACCACCTCCGAGCAAGTATGGGGTTCCATCCGACGCTTGGAAGTCCGTGGCGCACCAGCGATTGGCATGGCGGCGGCTTACGGGCTCTACCTGGGCATTCGTGGCAGTGAAGCGAGTAACTACGACGAGTTTTGGCAGGAACTGAACCAGCAGGCAGACTACTTGGGCTCTTCCCGTCCGACAGCCGTGAATCTGTTCTGGGCGTTGGATCGCATCAAGGCTCGTGTTGAAAAAGAAAGCGGTGCGTCGATTGCCGAGTTGAAGGCGTCCGTGCTCGATGAAGCACTGGCGATTCAAAAGGAAGACGCTGAAGTATGCCGGACCATCGGAGAGCATTTGCTGACTCTGTTGCATGACGGTATGGGAATTCTCACGCACTGTAATCCAGGAGCATTGGCTACGGCAGCGTACGGTACGGCTACCGCTCCCTTTTATTTGGCAAAGGAACGCGGCTGGAACTTAAAGGTGTACGCGGACGAAACTCGTCCTGTCCTGCAAGGCGCTCGTCTTACTGCATTCGAATTGCAGCAAGCAGGGATTGATGTGACGCTGATCTGCGACAACATGGCGGCGATGGTGATGTCCCAAGGGAAAGTAGAGGCTGTCATCGTGGGTACAGACCGCGTAGCAGCGAACGGAGATGTCGCCAATAAAATCGGTACGTATGGGGTTGCGGTATTGGCAAAAGCTCACGGCATTCCTTTTTACGTGGCAGCTCCCTTGTCCTCCGTCGATCTGGAGACACCGACAGGCGCAGATATTCCGATTGAAGAACGTCCAGCCGAGGAAATTACCCATGGCTTGGGCAAACAGGTAGCTCCAGACGATATCAAAGTGTACAATCCTGCGTTCGATGTAACGCCTGCGAAGTACATTACAGCGATCGTCACGGAGACAGGCATTTTCAAGCCGGAAGAGATCGGCAATAGCAAAAAATAAAAGAACTTTTTATAAGCGTTCGCCTTTTGTTGCTGGCGGGCGCTTTTTGCTCATTTTGGTGTTTTCCAGTAAAATATCCAAGAAAAGGGGAGATTCGTATGCAAACGATTCAACGGATAGCCATCAATGAAGATACGTACTTGAAACAATTAGAATTAGCTGATGCTGAGGAGTTATTTTTGCTTACGGATTCGAACCGGGAAAGTCTTATGGAATGGCTGCCGTGGCTGAATTATACGAAGAAGGTAGAGGATTCTCGTCAATTCATCCAAGCGACGATCCATCAGTACAACGATAATCGCGGCATCAACTATGGCATTTGGTACCAAGGACGTCTGGCTGGCACAGTCGGCGTACATACGATAGATTGGATCAACAAAAAGACGTCCATTGGCTATTGGCTGGGTGCGCAATTTCAGGGCAAGGGTCTGATGACAGAAGCAGTGGCGACCTACTTGGACGTATTAATCTTCGGGTCATGGGATTTGGAAAAAGTAACGATTCAGGCTGCTACAGAAAACTATAAGAGCAGATCGATCCCGGAGCGACTAGGCTTTCAACTGGAAGGGATACTGCGCCGGAATGAATTCCTGTACGATCATTACGTGGATCATGCTACTTACAGCTTGCTAAAAGAGGAATGGCTTGACTGGAAAGCCGATAAAAAATCTTAGATTGAACTGTATGCTTCGATTGACAATGAAAATTCTGTAAATTACGATGGTGAAGACAGATCAAGAGGGCTGCGTGTGATTCGCAAGCCCTTTTTTAGTCGTGCTGTTAGGCTTGAAAAAAATAGAGGTGAAATACATGCAGACACTTCGGCAATTATCTTGGTTTTTCCGCGCCTATTGGAAACGGTACGTCATTGGAATCGCTGTGCTGTTTATCATCGACGTCCTCATGCTTTGGCCGCCGAAATTAATCGGGGACACGGTGGATTCGATTCGCAACAGTTCCCTGACGGACGCTGATTTGACGCAAACAGTGGTCATCTTGCTCGTATTGGGTGTTAGCTTGTATGGATTGCGGTTTCTCTGGCGGTATTTGTTAAATGGAGGAGCTTTAATTCTCGAGAGGACGTTGCGCGAGCGACTTTTTGCCCATTTGACCAGAATGACCCCGTCGTTTTTTCATCGCAAACGCAGTGGTGATCTGATGGCTGTCGCCACCAACGACATTCCTGCCATCGAACAAACGGCGAGTACAGGGGTGCTTACGCTTGTCGATGCGTTGTTCATGACCTTGTTAACACTAGGCGTCATGGTAACAGCAATTGATTGGAAGCTGACGCTGGCTGCACTGATCCCGATGCCGTTTTTGGCTTGGTCAACGGCGTACTATGGAAGACTGCTGCATGAGCGTTTTTACTTGGCGCAGGAAGCCTTCGGAGAGATGAATGATCATGTTCAACAATCCGTATCTGGCGTTCGGGTATTGAGAGCATTTGTTCAGGAAAAGGCCGATATCGAGGCATATCGCCGGGTTAGTGAGAAAACGTTGGAGCGAAATGTGAGCGTTTCGCGGATCGACGCCCTGTTCGAGCCGACGATCGCGATTATTATTGGCTTCAGCTTTTTGATCGGGCTAGGCTATGGGACGTATTTGGTGTTCACCAGCGCCATTTCCCTAGGGGATTTGGTTGCGTTCAATTTATACTTGGGACTTTTAATTTGGCCGATGTTCGCCTTTGGTTGGCTGGTCAATGTGTTGCAGCGCGGTGGCGCATCCCATAAGCGTTTTACAGAGCTAATGGTGGAGCAGCCAGATGTGACAGAGGCAGCGAATCCGGTCACGAGTCAAATAGCCAATACCGTGGAAGCACGCCATTTTTCCTTTACGTATCCGGGCACTGACAAGCCGGCACTCACCGACATCTCGTTTCGTTTGGGTGAAGGAGAGACGCTTGGGATTGTCGGACGGACAGGGAGCGGCAAGTCGACGTTGTGCCGTGCCTTATTGCATCAATATCAGATGAAGGAACATGCCCTGTTTATCGGGGGCATCCCGATTGAAGAGCTTGCTTTTGATACGCTGCGGGAAAAAATCGGCTACGTGCCTCAGGAGCATTTGCTGTTCTCACGGACGATTGCAGAAAATGTTACATTCGGAAAACCACAAGCGACGACCGAGGAAGTGATGCATGCGTTGGAGCTTGCGGAGATGAAGAGAGATCTGGAGCAATTCAGAGATGGATTGCAAACCATGGTTGGAGAGAAGGGGGTCACCCTCTCCGGGGGACAAAAACAGCGCATTTCCATTGCACGCGCGCTTTTGATGGATGCGGGTATTCTGATTCTCGACGATTCTTTATCGGCTGTGGACGCGCGGACGGAGGAAAGCATCCTTCGTCATTTGCGACAGGAGCGCGCGGATAAAACGACCATTATTACGGCCCATCGTCTGTCTGCGGTACAGCACGCTCAACTGATTCTCGTGCTGGATGAGGGGCAGATCGTCGAGCGGGGGACACATGATGAGCTGATGCAACGCAACGGCTGGTATGCAGAGCAGTACCGTCGTCAGCAAATGGAACAGGATGTGGCTGGTTGAGAGAGGGGGAAAGCGTTTCATGAGCAAAGAAAATGTATGGGGGCGTTTGACCGAGTACGCCAGGCCATTTCAAAAGCAAATACTGGGCGCGCTGTTCCTGCTCTTGCTGGGGACGAGTGCAGAGCTGGCGGGTCCTTTTTTAGCCAAGGTCATGATTGATAATCACATTCTGGCGATCCAAAAACCTTGGTATCAACTGGACGAAGTGCCACCACAAGCAGCGGGGCAAGTCGCCTCATTGAACGGTACGAACTATATTCGTGAAGATGTCGCAGCAAAGACGGGTCTTGCTTTGGACAGGATCAATCAAAAAGAAGTAACGGTACTGACTGAGGGCACGACCTATTACCTGGTGTCCGGCAAAGTGAATCCAAACACGGAGAAGCAATTCACCCCGATTACGCCAGAAAACGGCAGGGAACGCTTCGAGGTAACAACGAAGGATCAATCAGGTCAAAAGATGACCTCCACAGGCATTCGGCTGACCGCAGAGGAAGTCAAGGAGATGTATCAGGGGGATGTCTTGCCCATTGTTTGGCTGTCCGTAGGTTATGGAGCATTGATCTTGCTCTCAGCTGGTTTCAACTACGTCCAGATTTTGTGGCTGCAAAAGATCGCCCAGCGCATCATTCAGCAAATGCGGATGAAGCTGTTTATCCATTTGCAAAAGCTCCCGGTTGCCTTTTTTGACAAAACGCCAGTAGGTGCGCTTGTCTCCCGTGTGAGCAATGATACAGAAGCCATCCGTGAGCTGTATGTAAGTGTGCTCGCCACATTTGTACAGAACGGTCTTTACTTGATTGGAATCTTGATCGCGCTCTACCTTTTGCAGCCTGAGCTCGCCCTCTTCTGCTTTTTGACGGTGCCAGTGCTCGTCCTGTTAGTCTACGTGTATCAAAGGTACAGCTCTCGCTACTATGCCGTGATTCGCGCGAAGCTCGGTGATATGAACACTACGATCAATGAAATGATCCAAAACATGACGATCGTGCAGGCTTTTCGTCGGGAGAAAGGTGTACAAAAGGAGTTTGCTGATGTAAACGAAGGCTACTTCAAGGTGCGGATGAAAGAAATCAACCTCGAATCCTTGCTTTTGCGCCCAGCGGTGGATTTGATCTGGAAAGTTTCCTTGACCCTGATCGTCTGGTATTACGGCTCAACTTCCTTCCATAGCGCGATTTCCTTCGGGGCGCTTTTTGCTTTTGTCGATTACATGGGACGTTTTTTCGAACCAATCAACATGATCATGAATCGGTTGTCGCAAATGCAGCAGGCGACTATTTCGGCGGGACGTGTCTTCGAGATTATGGATGAGATGCCAGAGAAGAAAGAAACGGGTGCACAAATCGAGCGCCCGCGTGGAGAGGTTGTCTTTGATAACGTTTCTTTTGCCTATCAGGGTGACGATTATATCTTGAAAAACGTCTCCTTTACGGCTCAGCCTGGTCAAACGATTGCGCTGGTAGGGCACACCGGATCGGGAAAAAGCTCTTTGATGAATTTGCTGCTCGGGTTCTATCCGGTGACGAAAGGGAGCATTTTGATCGACGGACAAGATATGAGACAGATTGATACGCACTCATTGCGCAGTCATGTCGGTCTCGTTTTGCAGGACCCGTTCTTGTTTACGGGAAGCATTGGATTCAATATTCGTATGTACAAGGATACGATTACGGATGAAGAAGTGAAGCGGGCTGCAAAAGCCGTCCGTGCTGATGAATTCATTTCCAAGCTGCCGGGCGGTTATGACGAGCCAGTCGTCGAGCGAGGCATGACACTATCTGCCGGTCAACGCCAATTGATCTCTTTTGCACGTGCATTGGCTGCTGATCCCGCGATGTTGATCTTGGATGAAGCAACGGCAAGCATTGACAGTGAAACCGAGCTAGCCATTCAGGAAGCGTTGCATGTACTATCAAAAGGTAGGACGACATTCATCATTGCACATCGATTGTCGACGATTCAGCACGCCGACCAGATTCTTGTCTTGTCCCGTGGAGAAATCATGGAACGAGGTACCCATGATGAACTCATGGCGCAAAATGGTCTTTATCAAAAAATGTATCAGCTTCAGCAGGGGAGTGCTTCCGTAGAGAGTGCTTAGTAGGGGGCTGGGGAGGAGAAACAACACCATGTCACAGTCACGTTACACCTTTTGGGTGTTGATTTTGGTTGTCGGTATTGCGGGGGTGAGCCAAGGCTTGACGATCCCGATGCTGACGGTTTTATTGGAAAAACAAGGTGTTTCATCCGTGATGAACGGACTCAACGCCGCTGCCTTGTATATTGGGATGGTCATGGTCAATCCATTTTTGGAAATCCCACTGCGGCGCATTGGATACCGGGCCACGATATTATGGGGATTGCTGTTAGTGACAATCGCAACAGCGCTCATCCCACTGTTCAGTCATTTGGCGGTCTGGTTCGTATTGCGTTTACTGATGGGTGTGGGCGATAGTGGTTTACATTATGCCAGCCAAATGTGGGTGACCAAGATCGCAGCTCCGGAGAATCGTGGACGTGATCTTTCCATTTACGGGTTGGCATATGGCGTGGGCTTTAGTGTTGGTCCACTAGGCTTAAGCGTGCTGCATTTGGGGATTTGGGTACCTTTTGGCGGTCTGCTCGTTCTGTATCTGATTGCCTTCTTATTATTATCCCGGATCAAAAATGAATTCCCGGCACAGATCGAACAAACGGAAAAGAAGCAAAACAAATATGCGTTTGTCTTGCGACTTGCCTGGCTGGCGCTGATTCCTTCGTTTTTGTACGGATTCATGGAAACGTCACTCAACGGCAGTTTTCCTGTTTACGCGTTGCGTACCGGCTTGTCCGTTGAATGGGTTTCCTTGATCCTTCCGTCGTTTGTCGTGGGAAGCATTATCTTGCAGATGCCATTGGGGGCATTGAGTGACCGTGTAGGACGCAAGCAGGTCATGCTCGTGTGTGCGCTTGTAGGAGGATTGGCCTTCTTCCTGTTCCCGTTTGCAGGTGAAAACGTATGGCTGATGATGCTGTTGTTGGCCATAGCAGGAGCGGCTGTCGGTTCCTTTTACTCGCTGGGCTTGGCTTTTTCGGCAGATATTTTACCAGCATCGATGGTTCCTACCGCAGGAATCATCGCGGGCGTCAATTTTGGTGTCGCCAGTATTTTGGCTCCGAATGTGAATGGCCTGCTGATGGACGTGTGGGAGCCGTGGACGATCTTTTGGCTGATGGGATCGCTGCTCATTGTTTTCGCGGCAGCTTGCCTGTTTTTCAAGCAAAAAGCAACCCAGGAACAGACGTATTCAATGCCGTTGCAAAAACAGGGGTAAGAACCATGAGGGATAAGCTTCGCCAAGTTTTTGGCGAGGCTTTTATTTTTTGCCCAAAAAAGCATAAACGGGCACCAAGGAGGGAAGCGTATGAATAGTAAGTAGAACAGCATGATTGGAAGGGGTTACCCGATGCTGACACCTTGCATTTTCAGAAGAGGCATTGCCTGGATTTTATTTTTCGTGCTTAGTCTGGTAATCATCCCGTTTTTCTCAGATGACGATCAGGCTCCGAAACCGTCTGCACCTGCACCTGCTACTACAAATGCAACTTCGCAGCCATAGCAACTGACAAAGAGGCTACAAAAAAAGACCGGTTGATCTGAGAAAGGTACAGTCACTCACAAAAGATGAGGAGACTGTACCTTTTTTCCTTTAGAAAAAATGCGATTGTGCTTATTTGATATCTTTTCCAAGACTCCTATAGATTTGAAGGGCATGCAGGTGACAAAGCGAGAAGAATAAGGAAGTATTTCTGAAATTTTGAGAGGTTAAATCGACATATGTACATATTTACGAATTTTCACATACACCTATGATCTCTTTAGGTATTGACTCAAAAACCAATACTTCTGGTTTTAGGTAAGGTTTTTTTAACAAGTACTCTTCTAGTGTCATCATACTATTCCAATACAAATTGATCCAATGCTCAAGAGATTCACCAGTATCAAAATCCAACGCCTCTTCAAAGGTGAATTTATTATCTTCATAGAAAGATTGGTCATATATATTCATTGTAATATTCCCATCAAAAACTAAAATTTTTTCAGTAAAGACAGGAAAGTAAAACGATTTCGGCTTGTGAGGCTCTAAGTTTACTCCTATAGCTGTCTGAAAGTTCACCCAGATAGGTGCATTAAGAGGTTTTAACTTATCAGCTATCTGTGACTTAATCTCCCCACCATTTCCATACCAGTTATTAGATTTTGTTGAATAGTTTATCCCTCGACTCATAATTTCTTCGATTGAAACATGATGATCATGATCTTCAGGCAATATTGCATGATATAGAAACATAGTCATTTGTGTACCTGCTTTCTATTCTTTATTTCTAGGAACATGCGGAAAGTGGGAACTGTTTTTCGGATTATCTAAATTTTCGAAGACCCTGTGACTTCCTGTCGGTGTGTCAGTTGTGCTTATATTCCCGTCAAATTCCTTATAATATTTCGTTATTTTATTTGGATTTGGATTATTAGGATTGGGCCAATTTGTATAAGCTTTATCTGGATTGGTCATGGTTTCCCTTCTCAATTCTTTTACATCAACATCCTGACCATACTGGGATGAAGGTTTACTAGGATCGTACATATGTTTTTTCGCATGCTCATTTACAAAATTATTTGGATCGCTCCCAAGCGACTACGGGATTTTTCAAGCTACTGCATTTACCAAAAGGCATGATGTTTACATTGGGGACAAAATCCATGATGTTCATTTGGGGTTTCCCTTTTACAAAAACACCATGACTGAATGGCATTTTTAACCGACTTACCTTACTGCCGTTGCTACATGATAGAATGGCACCAACAACCACGTAACTCTTTCGTTCCGCATTCGACTTCTGGACGGTGACATCTTCAATATTGGGCATGCAGTCTCCTCCTCTCAGGCAGATTCCTATACAGATGGAAGATGCTTGTGTTGAAAGATGATGACTGATATCCAATCTATATAAATAAAGGGAATAATGCCCATATATTGAGATATCGGATGTGTAGTGGTGACAAACAATAGATAGAAAGTCTCGAATGTACCGTACATCTATAGGTGCTTGGATAGAAATATTAGATGGAACAGAGAAAAGACGACCCTATTCCCCAAAATTTGAGGACAGGGTCGTCTTTTGTATCAGTTACCCAAAACTTAGCGAGTAACAAAATTTTGTGTGAAATACGGGCGGCCGTCTTTCATAACGATACCGACACCGAGCTGCTTGAATTTTGGAGAGAGCAAGTTTTGACGATGACCTGCGGAGTTCATCCAGCTTATGTGGGCTTCGACCCCGTCTAGCTGTCCGTAGGCAATATTTTCACCAGCTGAGCTGTAACGAATGCCAGCTTTCTTCAAACGATCAAACGGACTACCCGTAGATGGGGAGGTATGGTTGAAAAAGTTATGCTGGGCCATGTCTTGGCTGTGGGCTCTGGCCACTGCTGCAACTTGTTCATCCCAAGTGACAACCGACAGCTTGGCACGTTGCCTTGCGACGTTGAGCAAGTCCAAATTTTGTTTCTCGTATGCAAGCGCTGCTTGCTTTATTTGTACGTCTGCCAGTTTCGGCAGTTCAGGTAACTTTGTATAGGAAATGGGATACATCAAGCCAATCGCAATGGTGGCAAAATGCTCAGGAGTAGAGATGCGCACTCCTGCGACCTTATTTCCACCCAGCTGATCGATAGAGAAGGTGATCGCCTGATTGTTTTGGATATAGGTCGGGTGAGCAAGGGTATTTTTTTGGATACGCAGACTCGGGATGATCGTCAGCGTTTCTTGCGGTGCACCCCAGCTATTTTGTAGGTCTTTAGTAGTAGATCCAATCGTGACACCATTCAGATTCAGCTTGGCGCCATTGGTAAACAATGTTACGACTTTGCCGTTTTGCATGCCGACTTGAATGTAGTTGTTCAAATCCTGATTGTAAATCCACCATTCCACACCCGTATGACTAGGATCAATGCGAGCAGGCTTGCCTAATGTTTGTTCTACCTGCGCTGTGCTCATTCCTAGTTGAAGGTTATAGACATTATTCGTTTTAACGGCTGTTGCTTGAGGGGCAGCCGTTGCAGCTGAAACAGGAAGGACAGGGGCAACGTGGCCGAGCAGAGCCAGCGAAAGGCTCATGGCGAGGATGCTGGTTACTTTGTGTTTACGCATGTATCTTCCTCCTCGGTTGGGATAGAATCTGCCTTGTTGGTAATGGTATCGGCAGGAAGCTTCTACAAAAATAGGGACCAAGGAAGCAAAAATAAAAACCCCCGCAATGGAGCGGAGGTTATGGTCGACGATCCCGGATGACATACGTTTTGGCGATCAGATCATGCCAGCCTTGCTTACGTGGGTGCCATGCAACCCATAGATAGCCCAGTCCGAATACGAGCGAAGCGAGGAATTTGCCGATGACTTCTCGTAATAATACTTGTCCGCCTGTCAGATTGCCTCGCGTCTGCTTGGCACTGATGACACGGATGCCTGTGATCAGCTTTCCCAAGGTTTGTCCGGTCCACCAGGTCAGCATGATCATATAGAGGAGATCAAACAAAATCTCCAACAAATCTATGAACGGAAAAGAGGCGTAAGGAACCGCAAAAACACGACGCAACGGATTGAAAATGAGGTAGCTAACCCCAATCAAGAACATCGAATCAAGGAGCGAGGCCACCACACGAATCCAGAAGCCAGCATACAAATGTTGTGGATGGGCTTCTGAATATGGCTCAAAGGAATCAGGCTCACGTGCTTTTTCTTCGTCGGGAAGCTGGTTCATGATAACCACTCCTTTCCGTAATAACAGGCTAAGGCATGAATTGATACAGGAGGCGAGGGGAGCTTTGGCGGTCCCATATTCGATTGAGACCAAGCGGATCAGGATTCGACCAGTACTGCTTCATACTGAATAACAGCTTGCTGATGGAGAGCTGGTCTGCATAGCGGATGACCATGGCTTCTTTTTCTCCAGACAAAGAAAGCGCGTAGCGTGTCGCTTCCTCCAAGTCACCGAATTCATCGATGAGTCCCAGGCGTTTTGCTTGCTCACCGGAATAAACGCGGCCGTCAGCGATTTCCAGTACGCGTTGACGGGAGAGGTTGCGGCCCTTGACGATGACGTCGACGAAATTGTTGTAGCTTTCGTTGACGAGTGTTTGGAAAA
Source organism: Brevibacillus sp. AF8 (assembly GCF_021270385.1). NCBI lineage: Bacteria > Bacillati > Bacillota > Bacilli > Caryophanales > Paenibacillaceae > Brevibacillus > Brevibacillus sp. AF8. Next base: position 17,657 of record NZ_JAGQDN010000005.1, read on the forward strand.
TTTGCCGTTCTGGGTCCGTCAGCGGCCGGGATGGACTGCCGATGTCTTTGAAGCGTCCGCTTTTGATTGCGTATTGATGCACACCAAGCTTGTTCGCGGCTTCACTATAGTTAAACAGATTGAAAATCACGCCGAGACTGCCGGTCAGTGTGTTGGGATTGGCAAAAATCGCATCGCCTGTCGTGGCCAAGTAATAGCCGCCAGAGGCTGCCGTGGAACCCATGCTGACGACGATGGGAAGATTGCGGACCTGCTTGAGCCGCAACAAGCGTCTGTGTAATTCATCGGTAGCGACGACTTCTCCACCTGGACTATCAATGCGAAGGACCACGCCTTTCACCAGATCATCCTCTTCAATTCGGCGCAGCTGTTCAGTTAATAGCTCTGTCATCGAAGGTACCCCAGCACTATTCTGTTGCCCCGAAATAACGCCGTTCACAAACAGCTGCACAATTTTGCTGTTGCCATAGCCCGATACCACATTTTCTTCCCAAGCGAACCCGGGATGGTCGACGAGATCTGTATAAGTCCCGTAAATCCCTTCCACCAAAAGCCCTAATAGAAAAACGGCCAGTACAATTACAAGAGCGATCCATTTTTTTCGATGCATGAAAACCACCTCACACTTAGAATGAGCCGCCGGGAGCATAGTTACGCATGCGACAAGCACTGGAAAAAATGGGATGGAGCTAATCGTACATAAGGCTGGCTTCCAACAACTGAACAGTAAATTCATGCAATTTTTAGACTATTGCGGTAAAATGGAGGGCAAGAATTACAATCAAGCTTGTTTTATCGCAATAGGGGGACAGACAAATGATTATACAGGTGTCGAATTTGACGAAGAACTACGGCGATCTGAAAGTATTAAAGGGCATTACGACTCAGGTAGCAGAAAAGGAAGTAGTCTGTGTCATTGGACCGTCAGGCTCGGGCAAAAGCACGTTTCTACGTTGCTTGAATCAGTTGGAGGACATGAGCAACGGAAAGATTGTCATCAACGGCCATGATTTGTCAGACCCCAAAACCGATATCAATAAAGTGAGAGAAGAGGTCGGGATGGTTTTTCAGCGCTTTAATCTCTTTCCGCATAAAACGGTGCTGGAAAACGTCATGCTGGCCCCTGTAAAAGTAAAGAAGATGTCTCAGGAAGAAGCCCGCAAGCAAGGTTTGGCTCTTTTGCAGAAGGTAGGGCTTCAGGACAAGGCCGATGTGTATCCCGAGCGGCTTTCTGGGGGGCAGATGCAACGAGTGGCAATCGCAAGGGCGCTCGCCATGAATCCAAAGGTGATGCTGTTTGATGAGCCGACATCCGCCCTGGACCCAGAACTGGTGGGAGAGGTGCTTGCCGTCATCAAAAATTTAGCCAAAGAAGGCATGACAATGGTGATTGTGACGCACGAAATGAATTTTGCCAAGGAAGTGGGCGACCGAATCATTTTTATGGATCAAGGTATCATCATGGCAGAAGGTCATCCCAGTGAGGTATTTGGCAATAACGTCAACGATCGCTTGCGTTCGTTCTTGGGCAAGGTATTGGCGTAAAAAAGAAGGGCACCAGTTGCTTCGTTTCGTATCATGAAAAACGAGGCACTGGTGCCGTATTATTTTGCTGCATCCAACAATTGACTAACCGTGACAAATCGATAGCCCTGCGAACGCAAATCCGTGATGAGCTCCCGGAGTGCAGCGACTGTTTGCCGTTGGTTTAAGCCCCCATCATGGAACAGGATGATATCACCGGAGGAGACATTACTCTTGACGCTTTTGGCAATGACGTTAGCCGTGCGTGCCAAAGACCAATCACGAGGATCAATCGACCAGTGAATAATGTCGTAGCCACTGGATTGAACCGCATTCATGACGTCATGTGTCAGGATGCCGTAGGGAGGACGGTAGTATTGCGCCAAAATGCCGGTCGTCTTCAAAATGGAGCGTTCTGCATGCTTGATTTCTTCGTACACTTCATGCTCGGTCAGCTTGTTCAGATCAAAATGGTGGTAGCCGTGGTTGCCGATTTCATGCCCAGCCTTGTAAATCCACTGCATGACCTTTGGGTGCTTGTCCACTTGGGAGCCAAGGACAAAAAACGTAGCGCGAACGTTGTACTGATGCAGCACCTCAAGAATTTTGGGCGTATAGATAGCATCTGGCCCATCATCAAAAGTGAGAGCGACGACCTTTTTCTCTGTGTCGATTCTGTGGATCGGCTCATATGAAGGCAGTGTTTGCTGGGCAAAAGCAGGTAGGGTGCCGTAGCCAAGAAGGCAGGCGAGTAGCAAGGCGTACCGTATGCATTTGCGCATGAACAATCGCCTCCTTCTTCTGGGATGTGATTAGGTTCACCTCCTGCCAGGGAAAACATGCTACCAAAAGAAAACAGCGGTCAGAGTAGGTGGCGATTATGTTAAAATGGAAGAACCGTACATAGGAGAGGAGAGAGTTTGGTGGAACTCCGCGGTATTTTGCAAGGACTAACACACGAGTACCATGGAAGGGACAAGCCGGTAGACTACTATTTGAATATCGGTGACGATCGACTTCCGCTTAACGAATGGCTGGGCAGTGAATTGACGATTTCGTTTTTAGGCGAAAAAAACTGCATTGCCTGTGGCCGCAAAACAAACAAGACGTTTAACAGCGGGTATTGCTATCCCTGTTTTACCAAACTGCCGGAAAATGACCTGTGCATCGTCAAGCCGCATGAATGTCATTTTGACTTGGGGACTTGCCGGGACGAGAGCTTTGGCGAGAGATATTGCATGATTCCTCATTTTGTCTATCTGGCAGTGTCGAGTGATATAAAGGTAGGATTGACTCGCAAGCATAATGAATTGAGACGCTGGGTAGATCAAGGCGCAATTCGCGCGATTCCGATTGCGGAGGTTCCGACTCGTCGAATGGCTGGGGAGCTTGAATTTCACTTGAGTCAGTTTTTGCCGGACAAGACCAACTGGCGCAAAATGCTCAAGGGAGATGTGAAGGAAATCGACTTGCTCGCCATGCGGGACGAAGTGTACGGTCATTTTCCTGAACAGTTTAAAGCATTCCAATATCGCGAAGACGAATGGGTAGACATTGCTTATCCGATCTTGGAATCACTGGATAAAATTAATTCCAAAACGCTCGATAAAGAAGAACAGCTCGGCGGACGATTGATCGGTGTGAAAGCACAGTATTTGATTTTTGAAAATGGAGTATTTCAGGTGAGAAAGCACGCTGGATACCAAGTCGAGATTAAAGCTAAAACGTCTGCATAATGACCTGCAAACTCCTCACACTAGGACAAGTGAAGGAGGATGGCAGATGGATGAGAACATTGAGTACACCATGCCTTTAACCGGGACACTGGCTGAGGCTGTGGAAGACCAGAATGCCAAGCAACTAGGGGTGCCCTTCTCGCCGCTTTCGCAAATGTGGCAGGTAAATCCGGATGCTCGGACGAATGAAGAAGAGACTGTGAAAAGCAGGCACAATGAAAGCAACTTGCCGCAATAGCAGCACGTATGAACGACAGCCAGAAGACAGTCATGGCTGTCTTTTTTGTTTAGCACGGTGAATACGTGAGGAGGCAGAGGTATGCAAGTCTGGTTGCATTCTTTTTGGGTAGCGATGGTGCTAATCGGTTGCATGTGGGGGATGTACGAAATCGGGGCAAAGCAGATTGGTAATATGAATACGAAAAAAGCAGCACTTGAAACGCCGGTTACTTCCACACAAGCGAGTCAGAAGTTGGTGGACCGTGACGCTGTTGTTGAAGCGTTTGATTGGACAGACGACAAGGGTGTAGGCCTCGAGTATAACGAAGCTGAGCTGTTACAAATGCAAAAAGATCCGGACAACCATAACTACAAAAAAATTCTCCGCCGTTTTGTGCAGAGTGAGTTGAAAACGGAAATCGAGAGCTTTCAAACGATAGGCAGTCAATTAAATCCCAGAAGATTTCTTGTAGCGACGACAGACGGCATGCTGTACGAGGTGACGATGAAAAAAAGGAGTAATCATCGGCAAATGTGGACGGTAGAAGGGTACAACATGACGGCTGGATATAGAACGGATGTGGAGCAAGAGCAAGACCTGCCGGAAGATATGTATCCAACCTATCGTGTGATGGAGCTAGCCGAAGCAGATTTGCAAATCCAAGCGTGGGCAAAGCAGCTTATTCAAAACAGTCAGGGTCATACATTTAACACCGCTCTAAACGGCAAAACCTATCTCTTGATCAAAACATCGCAGAGTGAAACAGATTCGGTGGAGATTGAGAGAATTAGAATCTGGGTGGAAGAAATGCTCGTCTATTATCAAACATATGAATTTGGAGAAGGGGCAGATCGTTCCATACTTAATAACTACTTGCTGATTGAAGTGCCGGAAACTGCAGAATCTGGTGTGACGTTTTACAATACGGTAACCGTTGTCCGCTAGGTCTACTTCTTTTACAATGAAAGAAACGACGACATAAACCAAAAGTGAGGAAATACATATGACGATGAAAGCTTACCTATACAACAAGTGTGATACATGCCGCAAAGCAAAAAAATGGCTCACGGATCAAAATATTGGCTTCGAAGAAATTCCGATTGTCGATGCACCGCCGTCCAAAGAAGAGCTGCGCCAAATTTGGCAGACAAGCGGCCTCGATTTGCGCAAGTTTTTCAATGTGAGTGGTGTCCAATACCGCGAGCTGGGCTTGAAGGACAAGCTGCCTACGATGTCCGAGGATGAAATGCTTGAGTTGTTGGCTTCCAATGGCAAGCTGATCAAACGGCCTCTTATCGCAAGTGATCGTACCGTAACTCTTGGTTTTAAAGAAGAAGAACTGGAGAAGGCTTGGGGAGGGAAGGCATGATGCGCCAACCATCCAAGAGACTGAACCATCTTTCCGCCGATATTTTTTCAGAGATGGAGGCTCGCAAAAGGGAAGTTGCCAAAACAAAAACAGTATACGACTTGAGCATCGGCAGTCCTGATCAGCAGCCTGACGAGAAGCTTCTGCAAACGTTAATCCATGCCATCCAGCAACCAAGCGCTTTTCGCTACCCATTGAGCGATGGAACGGCGGCCTTCCGAGAAGAGGTCGCCCGCTGGTATCAATATCGTTTTGGGGTGGAGCTGGCGCCAGATGGGGAGGTTCATTCCTTGATGGGGTCACAGGATGGTTTGGCTCACTTTGCTTTGGCATGGACCGATCCTGGAGATATCGTCCTTGTACCCGATCCTGGGTATCCGATCTACGAAGGCAGTGTTTATTTGGCGGGAGCGGTACCTTACCGGATGCCTCTGCGGGCAGAAAATGAATTTTTGCCAAAGCTGACAGACATTCCAGAGGAGATTGCGTCTCGTGCAACGTTTATGATTCTGAACTATCCGAATAATCCGGTTTCCGCGGTCGCTACCCTTGCCTTTTTTGAAGAGGTTGTGGCTTTTGCCAAGCGTTTTGACATTATCGTGGTTCATGATTTGGCCTATTCGGAAATGGTGTTTGACGGCTATCAAGCGCCGAGCTTTTTGCAAGTGCCAGGGGCGAAGGAAGTGGGAATTGAATTTAATTCGTTCTCCAAGAGCTTCAACATGGCAGGCTGCCGGATCGCTTACGTTGTAGGGAACGCAGACATCATTAAGCCGCTTGCGATTGTAAAATCGAATATCGATTACGGCGTCTTTTTGCCTGTGCAGCAAATGGCCATTGAGGCTTTGCGAAACGATCGGGAATCAGGTAGGACAAATACAGTCGCCTCCGTTTACCAGGAACGACGTGATGTGCTGCTGGGGGCATTGGCAAAGGCGGGATGGAGCATTCCATCTCCAAAGGCGACTATGTTCGTCTGGGCAGCTGTACCGGACGGCTGGACGTCACGAGAGTTTGCTTTCGCATTACTGGAGAAAGCCGGTGTCGTGGTCGTTCCGGGAAGTGCCTTCGGCGAAGAAGGAGAAGGGTATGTACGAATTGCTCTCGTCCAACCTCCTGATATTCTGTTAGAGGCGGTGGCTGCCATAGATCAATCCGGGATTCTCCGCATGAAAACAAGTGTGTAACAGTTGAAGTCAAATAAAGAGGGGATGAGCTTTCATGCGTTTGCGCGAAGAAATGCCTGACTTTTCCGGGATTACGGAGTGGATCAACGGGCAAACAACCAAAGCTGATTTGGCTGGAAGTCCTGTTTTGGTGCATATCTGGTCCGTCAGTTGTTACATGTGCAAGGAATCGATGCCAAGCATAAATGAATGGCGAGACCAATACGCTGCTAACGGTTTGAAGGTCATTGGAATTCATACGCCTCATTCGGAAAAAGATACTGATATCGAGCTGATCAAAAAAGCGATTGCAGAACAACATTTGACACACCCTATTGCAATCGATAATGATAGAAAGACAGTCGATGCATTCCAGAATGAATACGTCCCCGCTTTTTATTTGTTTGACGAGGCTCTTCAGTTACGTCATTTTCAGGCAGGAGAGAAGGGTCTCCAACTGGTAAAAAAACGCTTGTTCAGAATTTTGGGGATCGAAGAGGAATCCTAGAATGTTCGTCTAATTATGTATGTGTAATGGATTGTACCCGATAGGAGGATATGTAAACGATGGAATTCCCGAAAAATCTACGTTACAGTGAAGAGCATGAGTGGGTGCGAGTAGAAGGAAACAAGGCGTACATCGGAATCACTTCTTTTGCTCAATCAGAGCTGGGTGACATCGTGTTTGTCGAATTGCCTGAAGTAGGCGCGACAATCCAACAGGATGAGCCGTTTGGCAGCGTGGAATCGGTAAAAACCGTTTCTGAACTGTACGCTCCTGTAACTGGTAAAGTAGTAGAAGTAAATGGCGAACTGGAAGATGCACCTGAACTGGTTAACTCTTCGCCATACGAGCAAGCATGGATGATCGTCGTCGAATTGTCTGATACAGCTGAGCTGGACAAGCTGATGGATGCAGACAAATACGAAGCGATGGTAAAAGAATAGGAAACAAAAAAGCCGGGGCTTTTGTGCTCCGGCTTTTCTTATTTTTATGGGCGGGCTACTCCAACTTGAATGTTCGTACTGCATCATTAAGCTCTTCTGCCATTTTCGCCAGCATCGTTGCAGCTGAAGAGATTTCCTCCATGGAAGCGGTTTGTTCTTCCGCTGCTGCTGCAACCGTTTGAGAGTTGCCAGCTGATTGCTCTGCGATTTGTGTAATATGTGTAATGGCGGATACAATCGTTTGCATTTGCTGACTGATCTTGCTCATTTCCGCTGTCACTTCATTCATGCGAACGAGCAACCCGGACGTGGAGTCGGTAATTTGTTCAAACGCATTGCCTGTTGAGCGAACGAGAGTCATGCCTTCTCCCAAAATCGAAGCGCCATGATTCATTGCCGCAATTGCTGAGCCTGTGTCCTGCTGAATCACTGTGACGATGTGACTGACCTGCTCGGCGGCGGAGCTGGACTGTTCAGCGAGCTTGCGCACCTCGTCAGCTACAACGGCAAAGCCTCGTCCTTGTTCTCCGGCGCGAGCTGCTTCGATAGCGGCGTTCAGAGCGAGCAGGTTGGTTTGATTGGCGATCGTCGTGATGAGTGAGATCATTTCTCCAATTTCTTGAGAGCGTTGGCCTAGCGTATTGACAATGGTAGAGGTCTTGGCCATTTGGCTATGGATCACATCCATGTGCTCGACCGTTTTGGCTGCCATCTGATTGCCATCTGTGGCTTGGCGGTTCGCTTCTTGTGTAGAGTGATTGACATCCTCAATGCCTTTTTCCATTGCTTCGATGTGTACGGCAATCTCGTTGATGACCTCATAGCCTTGAACAGTTGCATCCACTTGCTGCTCCGTACCGTAGGCAATTTCTTGAACGGATTGAGCGATCTGCTCTGTTGCTTTGCTCGTCTGTTCCGCACTGGCCATCAATTGCTCTGACGTAGCAGCAACCTGTTGAGCGTTGAAGCTGACTTGCCCAAGCGTTTCGCGCAAGGTTGCCGTCATGGAGTTGAAGCGATTTGCCATAACCCCCATCTCATCTGCTGTCTGAATATCCATGGAAGCGGTAAAATCGCCACTGGAGAGGGCATGCGCCAGCTGGTTCGCGCGATCGATTTGTTTGGTCAAGTATTTGCTGAAGTAATAAATGACAGCAATCATGATCAACAGACCGATCAGACTCACCGTACAAAGCTCAAAGAACAAGTCATAGAGTGGATCAGCAATTTCTTTTTCTGGCATCACGAGAGCGATTGTCCAGTTTGTATCTCCGAGCTCTTGAAAATAAACACGATTGGCGCCATTTTCATCGGTAAACGTCTTCATCCCTGATTTCTCTTCCAGAAGAGAAGGACCGATTGCTGCCAAGGAAGCATTCTCGTCAGATTGAACGGAATGATTCATCAGTTTGTCCGCTTGAGGATGAGCGAGGTATCTCCCTTTTTGATCCACCAAAAAGGCCCAGCCTGTTTCGCCTACTTTTGTACTGGAGACGAGCTTTTCCACGTCAGTGAGTGTAATATCGTCTGTGGCCACACCCAGAAGCTTTTTATCCGGAGTGTAAAAAGGGGCGACTACCGTCACCATGGAGACCTTGGAAACCTCGTCAAAGTACGGCTCGGAATAATCGGTTTCCTTCTTGGTTGAATTACCGACCTTGTACCAGTCTTGATTGGGATAGTTGTAAGAATCGCTGCTGTATTCACCTGTAATGTTAACCTTGCCGTCGTTCTTAGCCCCGTAGGTAGCAACGAGTTTCTTGTTTGGGTCAAAAGCGTAAGGTTCCATGAAAATTCCCATTCCAACCGTCGTATCATTAATGAGAACGGTTTTGGACAGCAGGGAATTTAATTGCTCCAGCGAATTTGTAATAGGACCCATTTCAATAAAGCGAGCCATACTCAACGTTACCTTGCTATGGGCTTCCAGTTGCTTTTCCACATTACTGGCGACCATATCTAGTTGATAGTTCATTTTGTCTTCAATTTCCCGATTCAGTTGGTCGACAGAGAACCAGAAACCGATGCCCACGACGAGCAAAAGAGTCAAGATAATGACAGGCAGAGTAATGGTTAGTGTTCGAGCACGAAGACTTTTGAAACGAAGCATGAAACCGCTCTCCTTTTTGAATTTTTGCTAAAATGATTATTATTCCTTATTATCGGATAGATTCAGACTACCTTTTATGATGGATTTAGGCAAATGAGGTAAAGTATTCATACTAGTCAGAAAATGTTGCAGGAATCTAAACAAATCGAGTAAAATGGATAAACCAAATCTTACTTCGATTCCTTTATTGGTAGCATTTGCGGGTGGAGAGTTAGTGGGCATATACGCTACAATGCGGATACAGACAAAGTTTCGACCAAAAAACGGACATGGACGTTTCATTTGGCGAATAGGGAGGGAGACTATATGAGTTTTTGTTGTGGTGCTGGAATGGTAGGTTCCGTAGGCTCAGTCCGTCATTATAAAACGCTTGTACACAATGTCCCGATCATGTTTTGTCCTGTATGTGACAGAATTGAGGTTCATCCTGGTATTGAGGGAGAATACGAAATTTTAGTAGAATATGCTCAGGGAGATCAGGCTCCAGAAGTGGATTTTGCTGACTTTGTGAGTGTTGACAATACATCCGAGTTGTTTGAGAATTGTACCATGACGGATGAAGCAGCCAGCTTCGCCGAAGTGTTAAAGCAGCAGATTGATATATCACTTGATCTGCTCGGGATCGCCAAGGAGTTACAGGATGACGATTGGCGGGAAGCATTGATGATTCGTTTAAGACGGTTAAGCGAGCGATTGAAGCAGTACAATAAAAGAAAAGCTAATGTCGCACAAGAGCGCATGACCTGAGTTGACGTGGGAGGCAGTGTGAATGTTTCATTTGAAAGCCGTTCACCACATCGCATTGAATTGTAGTGATGTTGTGAAGGTAGCTCGTTTTTTTAAGGACATTTTGGAAGTCCCTATCCCGGAAGAGAATATGACGGAAGGAGCACCTGTCTACTTTCAAATTGGCACATACACACGGATCGGTCTTCATCCTCATGGCGGGGAAGCTGGGAAAGGCGGCGTAGGGCAAGTCGATCATCTCGCCTTCTCTGTGCAGAGCCGTGCTGAGCTGGACTATCTGGTTGATAAGCTGGAGGCAGAGAATATTTGCTATCGTGGCCCAATTACACAGCCTACCAGCTATAATTTGTATTTTGAGACACCTGATGGTCACCACCTTGAGGTGCGACTCGATAAAGACGAGTTCGATGAGTAGTGTTTCCGAAAAGCATCTGCGTAAAGCGGATGCTTTTTGTTTTTGCCATCTTACTGCTGTGGTGCGGGACGAACACACAAAACCTGATGAGAAGAAAAAGCACAGGGCTCGTAGACCTTGACAACGCCTACCCAGTCGGAACTTAAAAAAGGGAACCCGGTTGTCGAACACTTCTTCCCTGAGAAACGTCCGCCCGTAGGGTGGCTTTGGCTCGACGGTTCCCTTTTTTATGTGGAGACGAGCAGTCAATCCTCCTTGCGGGCGTGTCAGAGTCGAAGAGAACTGTGCTTTTTCTTCTCCTCCACTATGTTGGCTCAAACGGCCTTTCTAACGATGTCGAGAAAAAGATGCTCCCCCTGACAACAGCCGACAGTGACTCTCATTCCTCGCCAAAGGATTCGACTTCACAGGCCACGAACCCAATTGGGAAGAGAGGGGTGGCGTGCAGATGATCGGAATGGGCAGACTGCTTTTTGAACTGGGCGAGCGACTGCAAGGAAAAGCACACTTGCGATTCATAACGGCAGGATGGGAGCGCAGGATCGGAATTGTAGTGGATGATTCACCGTCACAGTGGCAATTGACGATAGCAAAAGGCGTTGCATCCTGGGATGTATGGACAGAAGAGCAGCCTGCCGATCTGATCATCAGAGGAGGGGAGAAACAAATGCACATGCTCTTTGGTGGCGATGAGCTCGTCTATGTTTTAGCCAAAGAAAAGGTGCAAATAGCAGGGACATTGCGCGATCAATTGAAGCTCGATGCCATTTTGCGACTAACCTGTCGGTGAACTGTCCAATGGGGCGGTGTGATATAATAGGAAGAAACGGTTTTGGAGGAGGCGCTTTGATGTCTACTGTTATGTCGTTGCAACAGACGGTTGCTGCACGTAAAGATGCTATTGCCGAAACATTCCGTCATCTGCATGAGAATCCGGAGATAAGCTGGAAGGAAGTAGAAACGACTCGTTATTTGGCGGAGCGCATGCGTGCCTTGGGACTGCGTGTTACGACTTTTGACGATTGTACAGGATTAGTGGCTGAATGGGGCGAAGGAAAGCCAGTTGTCGGCTTGCGCACAGATATCGATGCTCTCTGGCAAGAAGTGAACGGTGAGTGGCGCGCGAATCATTCCTGTGGTCATGACGCCCACATGACATTGATCGTGGAAACGGTAGAAGCATTGGTTGCCGCTGGATATCAACCGCCGGGAACGTTAAAAATTTTGTTCCAACCAGCAGAAGAAAAAGGAACGGGAGCATTGAAGCTAGTGGAGAAGGGTGTCGTCGATGACATCGATTATTTGTACGGTGTTCATTTAAGACCGATTCAGGAGATGGCAAATGGCACGGCAGGACCCGCCATCTACAACGGAGCAGCTATGTTCCTTTATGGAGAAATAACAGGAGTAGCGGCGCACGGTGCGAGACCACATCTCGGGATCAATGCGATTGAAGTAGCGGGAGCGATTATTTCGGGTCTCGGGCAAGTACATATCAACCCGATGGTGCCAGCCACTGTCAAAATGACTATGCTGCAGGCCGGGGGAGAGAGCTACAACATTATTCCGGACAAGGCGCGTTTTGCTCTTGATCTACGAGCGCAGACGAATGAGGCGATGGAGACCCTCGAGAATCGCGTTCGTCAAATGATTAACGGAGTCGCGGAGTCTTTCCAGGCACGCATAGAGGTAGAGTCCGGTTCTCGCATGGTAGCGGCAGAGGTCGATGAGAAAGCGAAGGCATTTATGGAGCAGGCGATCGTAGATGTGCTCGGTCAAGAGAATTTGCGAGCGGCGCCTGTCAGTCCGGGAGCGGAAGATTTCCACTACTATACGGTGGAGCGCCCTCATATCAAGGCGACGATGCTGGCTCTTGGATGCGATTTGGTACCGGGGCTGCATCATCCGCAGATGCATTTTGACCGCTCTGCATTGGAAAAAGGTGTGGCGATTTTGTGTCAGACAGTCGTAAAAACGTTTGAAAATACGTAAATCTTTATGCCTTGTGAGAGCAACACTAAGGGAGTAAACTCTTGGTGTTGCTCTTTTTGTGGGGAAAATGTCTCTGCGTACTCCACGAATAGTCGATAGACTGATTGGTTTGTGGACAAAATACTGCTGTTGGGGAATAATACGCATGAGGAGGGTTATTCACACATTCTCCATAAGAGATTATAAAATTATGTAGCTTATTTAGCTAAATGTGATATACTAATTACAAATCGAGCGACAATTAGAAAGTCACAATAAATGATACACATTTTGGGAAGGAGATCGTTCACACATGGAAACCAATACGGTTCAAAAGCTTACTGACATTCTTGGAGCTACGAAAGTGTATCATAACTTGCCTGTAGCTAATCTTGTTGAGATGGCAGTGAAGCGTGGCGAAGGGATTTTGACCGACAAGGGGGCGCTCAATGCGCTAACAGGGAAGTTTACCGGCCGTTCGCCAAAGGACAAATTTGTGGTGGACGAAGCTTCCGTACACGATAAAATCAACTGGGGTCCGGTTAACCAACCAATCAGTACTGAAAAATTCCAAGCACTTCAACAAGACGTGCTCCAATACTTACAATCAAAAGATGAACTGTTTGTCTTCGATGGCTTTGCGGGTGCAGATACAACCTATCGCCTGCCAATCCGCGTAGTGAACGAATTCGCTTGGCATAACCTGTTTGCACGTCAGTTGTTCATCCGTCCGTCTGAAGAAGAACTGGCTGCGCACGAATCAGAATTTACGGTGATCTATGCGCCTAATTTCAAGGCCAATCCTGCGGTGCACGGAACGAACTCCGAGACCTTCATCGTATTGAGCTTTGAGCAAAAGACAGTGTTGATCGGTGGCACCGAGTATGCTGGCGAAATGAAAAAGTCGATCTTCAGCGTAATGAACATGCTGCTTCCAGAGCGCAACGTACTCTCCATGCACTGCTCTGCGAACGTAGGCAAAGAAGGAGACGTTGCCCTGTTCTTCGGATTGTCCGGTACAGGAAAAACAACGCTGTCAGCTGACCCGGACCGTTTCTTGATCGGTGACGATGAGCACGGCTGGTCTGACAATGGCGTTTTCAATATCGAAGGCGGATGCTATGCAAAATGCGTCAAGCTGTCTGAAGAAGGCGAACCGCAAATCTGGAAAGCAATCCAGTTCGGTACCGTACTTGAAAATGTAGACGTAAATGAAGCGACTCGTGTAGCAGACTACGACAGCACCAAATATACAGAGAATACACGCGCTGCGTACCCAGTAGAAGCAATTCCGGGTGCTGTGATTCCAGGCGTGGGCGGGCAACCAAATGTCATCGTCTTTTTGACAGCCGATTCGTTCGGTGTATTGCCGCCAATCTCCAAGCTGAATAAAGAGCAAGCGATGTACCACTTCCTGTCTGGCTACACCAGCAAAATGGCAGGTACAGAGCGTGGCGTAACTGCTCCGCAAACAGAGTTTTCTACTTGCTTCGGTTCTCCATTCTTGCCACTGCATCCAGTAGTATATGCAGAAATGCTCGGTAAGAAGATTGACGAGCGCAAGGTTCAAGTATACCTGGTGAACACTGGTTGGACTGGTGGCCCGGTAGGTGTTGGGCAACGTATGAAGCTGTCCTACACACGTGCGATGGTAACAGCAGCATTGAACGGTGAGCTGGAAAAAGTAGACTATGTAGCTGATGAGATTTTCGGGGTACAAGTGCCGACTGCTTGCCCGAACGTTCCTGCTGAAGTTCTGCAACCACGCAATACATGGGCAAACAAGGAAGAATACGACAAGCAAGCGGCTGATCTGGCTGCACGCTTCATTGAGAATTTCGAGAAGAAATTCCCGAATGCAACAGATATCGCGAATGCGGGTCCAAAAGTAAAGTAATCGAACAGGAAAGAAACGGGTAGACGATAAGGTCTATCCGTTTTTTCTTCGTGAAAACAGAAAAAACCGTCAACGTATGACCGACGGTTTTGAGCTTATCCGTTACTTGTTGCCATCGAATACTTTCGAAGTATGGATTGGTACAACTTTTCCATTTGACTGACGGAATAGAGTCAGGTAAGCTTCCGAAGGGAACCCTTCAAAAATAGAGTGATAGCGATACATAAGTTTCTTGTTACTCTTTTTCAAAATGATCCTTCCATTTCGAGTTATCCATTGGTGTTTTTTACAAAAAGCACCTGCAATTTGGACGGAAATGTATGTCCAAAAGTTACAAAGGGAAAAATGCTGCGGAGGCAAGAATATTTAGGAAGGGATTCATGCGCAAAATCGGACTTTCTAAATATAATGATATAAAAAATACAGATATGTTTCATTCCTTGATTTATAATTATTCTTATTATAAGATAGTTATTGAGAATGGATTGAGAATTTACCAACTCACTTTTGACGTGTATGGAGGGAATTCAGATGACAGCAGTACCGCATTTGCAAATAAAAAACCTTCGCGCCAAGATCGAGGACAAAGAGATCCTCAAAGGCCTGAATTTGGAGATCAAGGGCGGCGAAGTGCACGCGATCATGGGACCAAATGGTACCGGTAAATCGACATTGGCATCCACGCTGATGGGTCACCCAAAATATGAGGTAACCGATGGCGAAGTGCTGATCAATGACGAAGACTTGTTGGAAATGGCAGTAGACGAGCGCGCACGTGCAGGTCTGTTCCTGGCGATGCAATACCCGTCCGAAATCAGCGGTGTAACCAACTCTGACTTCCTGCGTTCCGCAATCAACGCGCGCCGTGGCGAAGGAAACGAAATCTCCCTGATGAAATTCATCCGTGAGATGGACAAAAAGATGAACACCCTGGAAATGGATGAATCTTTCTCCCACCGTTACCTGAACGAAGGCTTCTCTGGCGGTGAGAAAAAGCGTAACGAGATTCTGCAAATGATGCTCTTGGAGCCAAGCATCTGTATTTTGGATGAAATCGACTCCGGTTTGGACATCGACGCATTGAAAATCGTTGCAGCTGGTGTAAACGAAATGCGCTCCGCAGACCGCGGATTCTTGATTATTACGCACTACCAGCGTTTGCTGAACTATGTAAAGCCTGACTTCGTACACGTCATGATGCAAGGTCGTATCGTGAAGTCCGGTGGTCCTGAGCTGGCTGAACGCCTGGAGGCAGAAGGCTACGACTGGATCAAGGAAGAGCTCGGCATCGAGGACGAAACCGTAAACGCCAACGTGTAGGATGAAGGAGGCAGCAGTGAAATGAGTGTGGATGTACAGCTACGCTTCGATTCCGAGGCGATCACCCAGTACTCCAAAGCTAATCAGGAGCCTGCCTGGTTCCTGGAAAAGCGCCTCGCTGGACTGAAGGCGGCGGGAGAGCTGGCGCTCCCTGCCTTGGAGAAAACGAAGATTGATAAATGGAATACCGTTGATTTCGATCCGTTCCAAACCACTGCGAAGGTGGCAGCGGCGAATGAACTCAGCGATTTGGTAAAAGCACAAATCGATGTCGACAGCGTGAAAAACCTGTTGGTACAAAAAAATGCTTCTACCGTTTTTCAAGCAGTATCCGATGAGTTGAAGGCACAAGGCGTGATATTCACGACTTTTGCTGATGCTCTGCAATCACATGGCGATCTCGTGCAAAAATATTTGCTGAACGTTATCGCACTTGATGAGCACAAGCTGACTGCTTTGCATACGGCAGTAGTAAATGGTGGCGTATTCCTCTACGTTCCGAAAAACGTGGAAGTAGATGTTCCCCTGCAAGCTGTGTATGAAATCGCAGGCGACAACGCTCTGTTGGCTCCACATGTATTGATCGTGGCAGAAGCGAACAGTAAAGTAACCTACGTGGACACATATGTATCTGGCGAGGGCAAAAGCATGGTTGCGAACAGCCTAGTTGAAGTATATGTAGGCGCGGGTGCATCTGTGCAAGTAGCTTCTGTACGTTCTCTGTCTGTAGACGTTCACGACTACAGCTTCCGTCGTGCAACGGTTGAGCGCGATGGAAAAATGGAATGGATTTTGGGTGAGATGAACGATGGCAATACCGTTGCCAACAACACCACCATCCTCAAGGGAACTGCTTCGATTGCAGAGACCAAATCCATTTCTGTAGGTACGGGTTCCCAACGCCAAAACCTCACTTCCCAAGTTCAGCATATCGGCACGCACACTGAGTCTGACATGGTGAGCAAGGCTGTTATGACGGATGAAGCAGTGAGTATCTTGAACGGTATCACGAAAATCGAAAAAGGCGCTGAAAAGGCAAACGGCGTACAGGCGGAAAACATCCTGATGCTGAGCGATAAATCTCGCGGTGATGCCAACCCGATCCTGTTGATCGATGAGGATGACGTTAAAGCGGGTCACGCAGCTTCGGTAGGACGTTTTAGTGAAGAGTCTATCTTCTACTTGATGTCTCGTGGTATTTCCCGTCAAGGCGCAGAACGTCTGATCATTCTCGGCTTCCTGGAGCCAGTTGTCGCTGAGATTCCAGTAGAAGAAGTGAAGAACAGACTCCGTCAGGCGCTTGAAAGGAAGTTAGGCTAATGAACGCCAAGGAGCTTCGGAAATATTTTCCCATCCTACACCAGGAAGTAAACGGACATCCGCTCGTTTATTTGGATAATGGTGCAACCTCTCAAAAACCGATTCAGGTTATTGAGGCGATGGATAAATACTACAGGGAGTATAACTCCAACGTGCACCGTGGCGTGCACACCTTGGGTAACATAGCGACAGATGGGTACGAAGGCGCGCGTGAGAAAGTTCGCGCCTTCATCAACGCCCGTGAAGCCGCAGAAATCGTCTTTACGCGTGGTACGACCTCTGCTTGTAATACGGTAGCGTACGGCTATGCTCGCAAGTACCTGGGGCCTGGTGATGAAATCGTGACCACATTGGTGGAGCATCACGCCAATTTCATTCCATGGCAGCAGGCAGCCAAGGCGACCGGAGCGACCTTTAAGTTCATTCCGCTGGCAGAGGACGGTACCGTTACTCTGGAGGCGGTCAAGGAAACGATTACGGACAATACCAAGATCGTTGCCATTCACCATGTTTCCAACGTATTGGGGGATACTACTCCAATCAAGGAAATTGCCCAAATCGCTCATCAGCATGGCGCACTTTTGTTTGTTGATGGAGCGCAGGGTGCTCCACACAAGAAAATCGACGTCCAGGATTTGGATTGCGATTTTTATACGTTTTCAGCCCACAAGATGGCAGGACCGACAGGCGTAGGCGTCCTGTACGGCAAGCGTGAGGTGCTGGAGCGTGTGGAGCCGATGGAGTTCGGCGGAGAAATGATCGACTACGTGGATATGTACGATTCCACGTGGAAGGAGCTCCCTTGGAAGTTTGAAGGAGGAACTCCGATCATCGCAGGTGCTATCGGATTGGGAGCAGCAATCGACTTTTTGGAAGAGATCGGTATGGACAATATCGAGCGTCATGAAAAACATCTCGTCAAGTACGCGATGGAACAAATGCGCGAGATAGAAGGACTGAAGATTTACGGCCCACAGCAGGACCGCAGCTGTTTAATTACATTCAACCTGGATACAGTACATCCGCATGACCTGGCGACGGTGCTGGACAGTTACGGAATCGCAGTTCGTGCCGGGCATCACTGCGCACAACCGCTGATGCGTTGGCTGAATGTGACAGCTACCGCTCGGGCGAGCTTCTATCTGTACAATACAGAAGAAGAAGTAGATGTGCTGATCGCGGGCTTGAAGAAGACGAAGGAGTATTTCGGCAATGTCTTCTCTTGATGATTTATACCGCCGCGTCATTATGGATCACTACCAGAAACCGCGCAACCGCGGCAAGCTGGAGGAATCCGACGGACTCATTGTGAATTTGAATAACCCGACCTGTGGCGACAGCATCTCGCTCTCCTTGAAAGTGGAGGACGGCAAAGTGGTGGACGCGAAGTTCCTCGGCGAAGGCTGCTCGATCAGTATGTCGTCTGCATCCATGATGACAGATGCTGTCAAAGGTAAGCCAGTAGCAGAAGCACTGGAGCTGTCGCAAAAATTCTCTGATATGATGCAAGGCAAAGAAATCGATGATTCGATTGACCTTGGTGATATCGAAGCCTTGTCTGGCGTAGCCAAGTTCCCGGCACGTATCAAGTGCGCGACACTGGCTTGGAAAGCATTGGAGCAAGGTGTCAAACAGGCGGAGCAGGAATAGTGATGGGTAAGGGAAATGAACACGAAGGAGTGAGCAACGATGGCTGTTAAAGGCCCAGAAATACAGGAATATCAGTACGGCTTTCACGACAAGGACGTTTCTGTATTCCGTACGAAAAAGGGTTTGACCCGCGAGATCGTCGAAGAAATTTCGAAGATCAAGGATGAGCCAGCATGGATGCTGGAATTCCGTCTAAAAGCATTGGACATCTTCAACAGCATGCCGATGCCAAAATGGGGCGGCGATCTGGACGACCTCGATTTTGACAGCATCACCTACTACGTAAAGCCTTCTGAAAAGCAAGGCCGTAGCTGGGATGAGGTGCCGGAAGAAATCAAGGCAACCTTTGACAAGCTGGGTATTCCAGAAGCAGAGCAAAAGTTCCTCGCAGGTGTATCTGCCCAGTATGAATCTGAGGTAGTTTATCACAACATGCAGGAAGACCTGGAAAAACTGGGCGTTCTCTTCTGCGACATGGATTCTGCGGTGAAGCTTCACCCAGAAATCGTGAAAGAATACTTCGCGACAGTGATTCCGCCAGCAGACAACAAGTTTGCTGCGTTGAACTCGGCAGTATGGTCCGGTGGCTCCTTCATTTACGTACCAAAAGGTGTAAAAGTGGAAACTCCGCTGCAAGCATACTTCCGCATCAACTCCGAGAACATGGGTCAATTCGAGCGTACGCTGATCATCGCCGATGAAGATTCCTTCGTTCACTATGTAGAGGGCTGTACAGCTCCAATCTACAGCACGGATTCCTTGCACTCCGCTGTTGTAGAAATCATCGTAAAAGAACGCGCTCGTTGCCGTTACACCACGATCCAAAACTGGTCCAACAACGTATACAACCTCGTTACCAAACGTGCGGTTGCATACGCGGATGCGAACATGGAATGGATTGATGGTAACATCGGTTCCAAGCTGACGATGAAATACCCAGCAGTAATCATGAAAGGACCTCGCGCGAAAGGTACCGTTCTTTCCATTGCAGTAGCAGGAAAAGGACAACACCAAGACGCAGGTGCGAAAATGATTCACTTGGCGCCAGATTGCACATCGACGATCATTTCCAAGTCGATCTCCCGTGATGGCGGAAAAGTAACGTACCGTGGTCTGTCGCAGTTTGGACGCAAGTCGGAAGGCTCCAAGTCCAACATCAAATGCGATACGCTGATTCTGGATAAACTGTCCACGTCTGACACGATCCCGTACAACGAGATCATGAACGACAGCATCACGCTTGAGCATGAGGCGACTGTATCCAAGGTATCCGAGGATCAACTCTTCTACCTGATGAGCCGCGGCTTGTCAGAAGCAGAAGCAACTGAGATGATCGTAATGGGCTTCATCGAGCCATTCACTAAAGAATTGCCGATGGAGTACGCGGTAGAGATGAATCGTCTCATTAAATTCGAGATGGAAGGCTCTATCGGATAAGCGTTTCGATAACGTTACAATACGTGTCTGATTCGTTCAGACACGTATTTTTTGTGCCCTGCTTGATGAAGGAAAACGCAACAGCCCTCTGACGGTAATTCGCCAGAGGGCTGTTTTTATGAGGACTTACTAAATTTCCATAATAAGATCATAAATAACGCCATCGGAATGACCCAAAGTAAAGGAATGGCGTTGAGTGCGTAGCTCGTTTTGAATTTCAACTTGTGATAGCAGTACCAACTGCCCAACGTTGAGGCAAGTAGTACAAGCGGATACGATAGGATCGTATAGAACACCCCTGGCGCTCCAGTATCATATTTATCTTCAGGTAGAAGCACAATGGTAAAAATAACAGAAATGGCCCAAGCCAATAAGAAAATGGCATATATGCTTTGAGTAATAGAAAGGATGAGACAAGCTGTCTTGTTTTTCATAAGTGCCTGATTCCTCCCAAAAAGTGGAATTGCTAACAAACAAGACGAGAGGAGGTTGAAAAAGGTAACCATTCATATGATTTCGTCAGTCCAACTTGCAAAGTATCTTGCCAATTAAGTAAATTAGGTTAATACCAATTGTGTTATGAAAACACCGATAATCATTACTAAAATGGGAAGATAAGAGTTGCTGATTGCGATTTATGGTAGTAGAGGGAGGATGAACCATGAAGGTTTTAATAGTGGAAGATGACAAGACCATTGCAGATGGTTTGCACTATTCGCTTTCCAGTGAGGGCTATGAAGTAGTTCTTTGCGAAGGAAAACAAACTGCACTCGAAACAATCAAACAGCACAGTTTTGATCTATATTTACTCGATCTGACTCTCCCAGATGGTAATGGCTATGAGATTTGCGAATATGTAAAAGAAAATCAGGATGCACCTGTCATCTTCTTGACGGCGTGTGATGATGAAATCAATGTGGTTCGAGGGTTAGATATGGGGGCAGACGACTATATCACAAAGCCGTTTCGTATCAGGGAGCTAATTAGCCGAATGAAGTCATCCCTTAGACATTACCAAAAAGAACCCAACTTGTCTGACAAAGTCAAGATTGGAGATATTGTCGTAAATACAAAACTGGCTAAAGTGTACAAAGGAACCGAGGAAGTGATGCTGACTGCCTTAGAATACCGTTTGCTGTTAGCATTCATAAATAATAGAGGACAAGTTCTGTCCAGGAATCAGTTGTTGGAGGGCATTTGGGATATAGATGGTAACTTTATCAATGACAATACCCTTTCTGTTTACATTAAACGGCTTCGAGAAAAGTTGGAGGATGATAGCCAGAATCCTAAAGTGATTGAAACCGTACGCGGACTGGGTTATCGAATGAGTGGCAGCCATGCTTAAAAACAAAGAAATACGGAAGTTATGCATGTATAGCATGTTTATTTCTTTCATTGGGATCACTATTCTATGGATGATAGACTGGAAAGCGGGGATTGTCGGAGTTGCAATGGTATTTCTGCTCCTTTCAATTTTTTTCCTGTTTACCCGCAAACGTTATCAGGACATCAGGAAGCTCGCTTATTATTTGGCTTCTGTATATTCAGGCCAACCCACGATGGATATTAGGGATAACGTTGAGGGTGAATTGAGCATTTTGAAAAATGATATTTATAAAGTCACATTAACGTTGTCCGAGCAGTCTACTCTACTGAAAAAGGAAAAACAATACTTGGCAGATACTCTTTCGAACATCTCCCATCAATTAAAAACGCCACTTACCTCTATGTTTGTCATGGCTGATTTGTTAAACAACCCTAGTCTGCCCCCAGACAAGAGGGAGGAATTCTTGGGCAAAATTATCAATCAGTTGAAGCGTATTGAATGGCTCGTAACCTCATTGCTCAAGCTGTCCAAAATCGAAGTGCAAAGTGTTATTTTCAAGAAGGAACTTGTATCTGTCAAGAAAATGATAAACAAGGCAGTAGAACCACTCCTTGTCCCCATGGAATTAAAAAATCAGGAGCTCTCTTTTTCCTGTAAAGAAGACCTTTTCGTGCATGGAGATGAAAACTGGACGGTAGAAGCCATTTTGAACGTAATTAAAAACGGGATTGAGCATACGCCGGTCGGGGGACAGATTGCTATTTCGTGTGAGGAAACACCCTTGTATACACAAATTGTCATTGCCGACAGTGGAGAGGGGATTAGTCCGGAAGATGCCCCACACATTTTTGAACGATTTTATAAAGGGAAGAATGCGGGAGCGGATAGTATTGGAATAGGGCTAGCGATGTCTAAAACAATCTTGCAAAGTCAAAACGCCGATGTGTTTATGGAAAGTCAGATTGGTGCAGGTACAACATTCAGAATCAAATTTTACAAGCAAATCATTTAGATGACAAAATTGTAAGAATGAATGTCACCGAAGAGACATGTTTGGCAGCTATTCTCAACGTAATAACTTATCTGGGAGGATCATGATGGAGATTTTGCGAGTAGAGAACCTGTCAAAGACGTACGGTGATGGCGAAACAGCTGTTACTGCATTGAACGATATCTCATTTTCCGTACAAAAAGGGGAGTTTGTGGCGATCATTGGACCATCTGGTTCAGGTAAGTCTACCCTTTTGCATATTCTGGGGGGCGTTGATACGCCTACATCGGGTAAAGTGATCGTTGACCAGACTGATATGTACGCGATG
Source organism: Brevibacillus sp. AF8 (assembly GCF_021270385.1). Classification (NCBI taxonomy): domain Bacteria; kingdom Bacillati; phylum Bacillota; class Bacilli; order Caryophanales; family Paenibacillaceae; genus Brevibacillus; species Brevibacillus sp. AF8. The sequence goes on from NZ_JAGQDN010000005.1 coordinate 40,136, forward strand.
GATGAAACGGCACTGGCCATCTTCAGGCGCAGACAGATTGGGCTTATCTATCAATTTTACAACCTGATCCCTGTCCTTACTGTGGAGGAAAATATCACCCTGCCATTGCTGTTGGACGGTAGAGAAGTAAATCAAGATATCTTTTCCGGTATCGTAGAGACTCTAGGCCTTCAACAGCGATTAAAGCATCTGCCAAACCAGCTTTCTGGAGGACAGCAGCAGCGTGCGTCTATTGGCCGTGCCTTGATTAGCAGTCCCGCCATTGTATTGGCTGACGAGCCAACAGGGAATTTAGACAGCCAAAATAGTGCTGAGATTGTGAAGCTCTTGAAAAAACTACACAAAGAACGGCATCAAACACTGATCGTTATTACACATGACGAAAACATTGCCTTGAAAGCGGACCGTATTATTGGCATTCAGGACGGCAGGATTTCCAGAGATGAGGTGATCAGGCGATGAATATCGTAAATCAGCTCACTTTACGTTATATGAAGAAGAATAAGAGCCGTACCCTTGTTACAATCATTGGGGTTGTCATTTCTGTCGCAATGCTTACAGCTGTATTTTCGATTAGCAGTTCTTTCATGGAAATGATGCAGAGAAACGCGATTGCCTACTCTGGTAAATGGCAGGCAGCTTTTCTCGATGTTGCAGGAGAAGATGTTGCGGTTATTACAAATGCAGAAGGAATTGAAAGGTACGACATTGAACAGAAACTCGGATTTGCACGACTTTCTAACTCTCCAAGCAGCGTGAAGCCTTATTTGTATATTACTGGACACAGTAAGCATGATGTAATAGGGGTGAGCCTAATTGATGGGCGTTTGCCTCAAAATGAAAATGAACTGGCACTCTCATCACAGTTTCTCCAAACCGCAGGGGTAAGCTGGAAGGTTGGAGATGTAGTCACCTTAGATTTTGGTAAACGTAGCTTGAATATAGATGGTAAGAGCGAGACATTAGACACCGATTATGTCTATCAATCAAAGGAAGTCTTTACGCCTACAAAGACAAGAACATACACAATTACCGGGATTGTTCAAGCGCCAGCTAGAGAGCGGGATGCACTGGCCGCATACCGTGCATTTAGTGGACTCTCCGAGGGTGATTTAGAGGAGGGTTTTCCCTATACGGTAAGTGTTGAATATAAGGATTTTAAAGGTTTAGGAAATAACATTTATGAAACGAGTGACACGATTGCTAGTAAAGTAAGCGGAGTAAAGGATCAAGTTAAATCGAATGGAGTAAAAATCAAGTACAATCGGGACCTTTTGCTTTATTCCGGGATTTCGAATGATTCCCACTTTCTTAACACCATGTATCTGGCAGTTCTTTCCGTGGGAATTATCATTCTGATTGGATCTGTCTCACTAATCTACAACGCGTTTGCGATCTCACTTTCAGAGCGTAGTCGCACTTTAGGGATGTTATCTAGCGTAGGGGCAACCAAACAACAAAAAAGGGCTTCTGTATTTTTTGAAGCTACGGTAATCGGGATCATAGCTATTCCAGCCGGGTTGTTTTTTGGGTCAATTGGCATTGGAGTTACTCTCCATTTGCTCAGCCCATTCATTCAAAAAATGTTTGTCGCTAGTGAACCGATGCGACTGGTGATAGAGCCGTACAGTATGATTGCTGTCGTTTTGTTTTCCGTTTTGACATTGCTCATTTCTGCATGGTTACCAGCAGTGAGGGCTTCGAGAATTACACCGATAACTGCAATCCGCCAGACAAAGGATATCGAAATAAAAGGAAAAGATGTTCGTACATCCAAAATGATCCGGAAGTTGTTTGGATTTGAAGCGGAATTAGGATTAAAAAATCTGAAAAGGAATAAACATCACTATCGCTCAACTGTCTTTTCTCTTGCGATCAGTGTAATCTTGTACCTAGCAGCTTCTTCCTTTTCGTTGTATATGGATAAGTCCTACAATATGGCACAAGCACCGCTACCATATGATCTGTCAGTAAACGCAAGGGGAGCCGATCTGGAAAGGGTAAGGTCATTAACAAATGAATTGATGTCTGTCCAAAACGCAACAACAAAGGTGCGGACCCAACTTATCGGTGCTGATCTATTACTCAACGAAAACGAGGTTACCACAGACATCTCCAGTCGCCATACTCTTAATCCAGAAGGGAAATACTTCATGTCTGCAAACATTGTTTCTCTGGATGAGGCCTCTTTTGCAGCGTACCTGCAATCCGCTGGGATTGATGCAAAGAAATTGGAAGGTGACGAGATTTCTGCAATACTTGTCAATCGGTTCACCTTGAAAGAAGAACATAATTTTACAGATATCTCTCAATTAACAGTCCAAGAAGGATCAGAACTGCCTCTCACTTTGATTGAAGGAGCTAAAGTCCGAATTGCTTCTATCACGGATAAACGTCCACCTTTTATGCTACGCTACCAGGAAGATGCTTTTATGGTTACATTTGTTGTTTCTGAACGAGGATTTGACAAGTTAAGAGAACGTGGGAACAATATGCTGTCTGAGCAAGTTACTAGCGAGGTTCAATTTACAACTGAGCAGTCTGCGGCATTGGAAAATGAAATAAACCCGATTATTAACAGATATCCAGATGTACATGTCTATACGACCAATCTGATTGAGGAGCGTCAGGATGCAATGAATCGCGCCACAGTCACATCCGTATTCCTTTATGGGTTTGTGGTTCTCATCGGACTCATTTGTATGGCAAATATTATCAACACAATATCGACAGGGATGGCCTTGAGAAAACGTGAGTTTGCGATGTTGGCTTCCATCGGCATGACGCCAAAGGGCGTGAAGAAAATGCTACGGTTCGAAGGGTTTTTTTATGGAATGAAGTCGCTTATTTACGGACTACCGATTAGTTTATGCGTGATGTTTTTCATCTACAAGATCCTTGACCGTAATTTTGAATTTGCTTTTACGTTGCCTTGGGCGGATCTTATCATTGCTGGGATAGGTGTGTTTTTTATTGTGGGGTTGACGATCTTTTATGCGAATAGAAAATACAAAGAATACAGTATCGTTAATTCGTTGAAGAACGAAAACATTTGAACGAGGGAGTAATGATCTTAAGGAACCTTGCACCTTGCAGAGACAAAAGCTCATAAAGACAAGTAGTGAACAGTTCTTGACGAAGGAATAACGCCTTAGAAAAATACGTGTCTGATTCGTTCAGATACGTATTTTTTATTGCACCTGAGCTGTAAATAGTGGATCAAGCACAGCGAGGAAAAAATGAAAACCCGACCATGAGATCGGGCAAAAGAAATCCTTTTATGAAGCTATCCAATCGAGTTTAAACACGGGAACACCACCAAAAGCGTTTCCTAAATCGTACCATGTCAAAGTCGTAATGGTCGAGCAGTTTTCACTTATCACGCTGTTTAACTATTGAGTCGGTTACTCATAGTGAGGGGATGGAGGGTCAAAGTAACATTCTAATCCGACAATCCCCCAAAAAAGGATAAATGTGAACAGTACATACAGCCATCTTTTACGAAGTGACTGGGAATTCACGATAAAACCCCAACTAAGTAGGGGGAGTGTTATCAATATGATGGATACGAAGTCGGTCATGCGGAATTCACTCCTTCACGTTTTATTACGCAAATGGATAATAATGGTTACTTTTTCGATACGCTCAATGGGAACGGAGAAATCATCGGGCTTGCGCCAGGTGTAACCGTTATTTCAGCCAAATATGCCGGAAAAACATCCAAGCTGACAGTCTATGTCGGTGGGGCTGAGCTGATCTGTCACGATTGCAGAAGGTGAAGAGGAAGAGATCACAAAAGGAACAACGAAACTCAAGGTGAAGTACCAAGGAAAAAGCATGACGATTTCGGTAAAAGTCACGAAATAAACTAGAACAGTTCCCTCGGGATAACGGTGGCTTTTTTGTGCGTGTTCAAACATGTACATTCACTCCGCACAATGATAAAATGTTCGTATATACAAGATTACGCTACCCAGCATCAACGAAGTATGCCTACGTATCCAGGCATGCTTTTTTTCGGGCGAGCACAAACCTTTTCACAAATGCGCAGTTGCTCTTCTATGAGCAGGCAGCCATAGAGGTTTTCATACTTTTTGGAGCGGGGTTGCACATATGATAGTGGTGAAGGAATTAATGGATCATTGCCACCACTTTTTTGGGAGCCAAGGCGTTCTGTATCAATCGGAAGATGCGGATATCCTGATTGCCGTCTATCCGGCTACGCGCAAGCGAGGATGGTGGACGTATGCCACGCTTGAGCTGCACAAGATGGGGGCCACAGAGTACCTCGTCTATTCCTATCAGTTTGAGCAGAGAATGATTACGCATTTGGCAAGAGTAGCAGCCCAGGTAATTCGTCAGTGGGAGAGTCAATCTACCCGTATGGAGTCTGGGAGCATCTTTTCGCTCGGGGATACAATCGTGGAAAAATCGGTTTTGAATCATATGGTACTGACCCCTGCCTATTATGAAGAGGCTGGACTTGAATATTATACAAACGGCAAGGACGTAATCAGGTTCATGATGCTTCATGCAATCGCGGATTCTGAAGCAAAGTTTTTGGAACAATATGGACTTATGGCATTACAGGAATGGTTAGCGCACTCCGGTGTCGATTCCCTGAATGTTACGCGTACGCCTGCCATCTGAGAAGGGAGCGAGCGAAATGTCAGCGATTCGCTTGAGAGTCACCGTAGTAGTGGAACACGAAGGGAAGGTCCTCCTCATCCGTGAGCAGACACAACGAGGCATCTTTTACAATCTGCCAGGGGGAATCGTAGAATATTTGGAAGCGATTCCAGACGCGGCGAAAAGAGAAGTGATGGAAGAGACTGGACTCCTCGTGGAAATGGAGCGATTGATCTGGATAGACGATCGGATCGATCAGGAAGGGAATGGAAAGCATACAGTCGGAGTAGGAGTTCTGGCGAAGCTCGTCGGAGAAGAGACAAACCCTACGCCAGGTGGTATCGTCGATGAAGAAATCGAATGGGCGGGCTGGGTCACGCTAGACGAGTGGAAGCAACTGCCGAATGACCACAAAACACGACCGGATCAAGTCAAGCAAGTCTTGTCTGATCCCACTTATCAACCGATGTACTTGGGAAATATGCTGAAACAAGCAGAATAAAAACAAGAGACACCGCCCTTTTCCTAGTGAAGAGGAGCGGTGTTTTTTCCTTACGCTTTTTGCTGTACGGAAGCTTTTCTTCCTTTTGCGACAGCAAACACGACAATGACAGTGGAAAGAACAGCACCGAGTGTCAATGTCTCTGACAGGAGGAGCCAGGCGGCGATGATCGATAAAAAGGGTTGAAGGTATTGGATTTGACTTACCTTGGAGACGCCACCGAGTGCCAGGCCGTGATACCAGGCGAAAAAACCGAGAAACATACTGATTACGCTAATGTAACCAAAACCGATCCAGACAGGCCAAGTGGCTTGTTTTAACTCAGCAAGCAGAGGCCCTGCGAGCGGAATGACGAGAAAAGGAAAGGCAAAGATCAACGACCAACTGATGACCTGCCAACCACCCATCGTCTTGGAGAGCTCACCGCCGACCGCGTATCCGATCGCCGCGCTGATGACCGCCCCGAGCAAGGCGAGATCCGCCCATTGGAGGGCACCAAAACCAGAACTGATTGCGTAGGCGATAATCGTCACACAGGCGATCCCACTTGAAATCCAATACTTCCGGGTGGGGCGTTCGCCTGAAAAAAATATCGCTGCGCCTGCCGTGGCCAATGGCAATAGTGCGATGATGACTGCACCATGCGTAGCGGGCACTCTCTCCATCGCCCACGACGAGAAAAGCGGGAAGCCTGCTACTACTCCGGCAGATACGAGTAACAGTTTCTTGGTCTCTTGCCAGGTAGGAAACGGTACACGTTTCATTAGGAGCACCAAAGCAGCCAGTACAGCCGCGATCAACGCTCGTCCCAACCCTGCCGAGAGGGGAGAGAGCACGGTAACAACCACCTTCGTTGCTGGCAAGGTCAAGCTGAAGCTAAGCACCCCGATGAAGCCATACAACAAGCCCATTTTCTCTGTATGCAGCTGCTCAGGAGTGATTGGTTGCTCTTTTTGTAAGGCTTGCTTCTCGATAGGAAGCTGTGCACTCATCCGAATCCCATCCTTTATCGAATAAAAGTTTCTGTTGTTTTATCTTAGAGGCGACCGAGCATAAACGGTAGAGCCAATTGGCAGCAGGAGCAGTAAGCCAATTTGTCGAAAGTGAGGAAAACGAAAACAGGAAATTTGGGGGACGGATCAGGATGGAATGGAAGCCGGACAAAGATGCGGGAGTTCCGATCTATTTGCAAATCGCCAAAGAGCTGGAACGACAGATTGTGCTAGGAGTGCTGTCCCCCGGTACATCTCTGCCGCCGGAAAGAGTGTTGGCACGTCGCTTTGGCGTCAATCGTGGGACGGTATCGGCAGCGTACGAAGAATTGCGGGCAAAAGGGATTTTACAATCGTGGCAAGGGAGCGGTACTTGGGTCAGTCGGGATCTGTGGGGCGTCAAACAAATGCCAAACTGGTATACCTACACGAATGGCGGGGCATTCTTGCCAGCTTATCCACTCGCGAAACGAATTCAGGATGCGTGCTTCGATTCTTCAATCATCAATCTGGCAAAGGCAGAATTGGCAACGACGATGATCCCGTCATGGATACCAACGACGCCGAGGGAAGAAAACGAGATCAAACTTGAGCTGGGCTACGCGCACCCAAAGGGGGAGCCGCGTCTGCGTGAGGCACTGTCTGTGCATTTGCAAGAAAACTACGGCATTCACGCTTCTCCCGACGAAATTTTGGTGACGTCAGGAGCGCAGCAGGCATTGCATCTCATTACACTGTGTCTCTTGAATCCAGGAGATGCAATCGCAATGGAGGGACCCTCTTATTCGTATTCCTTGCCCTTATTCAGTTCAGCCGGGCTGCGTTTATTTCGCTTGCCGATGGATGAGGACGGAATTATACCCGAGGCTGTCTACGACTTGCAGCGGGAGCATCGCATTCGCATGGTTTTCGCCAACCCGACCTATCATAATCCAACCGGGACGATTTTAAGTGAGGCACGGCGATCTCAGTTGCTCGATATTTGTCAGGAACTGCGCCTGCCACTTGTGGAGGACGACGCTTACGGCGCATTGACACTGGCTGGAAGCCCTAGACCACCCAAGCCGATCAAAGCCATCGACAAGACAGGGGCTGTTCTGTATGTCGGGAGTCTTTCGAAAACGATTGCGCCAGGCTTGCGGATTGGCTGGCTGGTGGGACCTAGATCTGTTGTAGAAAGACTAGCCGATGCCAAGCAGCAAATGGACTTTGGCACGAGCAGCGTCTCCCAGCAATTCGCCCGGCGGTTTGTTGAGCGAGAGAGCTGGAACAATCAGCAGGAGCGGATGTCTCGTTACTTGTTGGAGCAGCAACAAACAATGGTACGCGCTATGCACAATCATCTCTCCGATTTCGCCGTATGGAAGGAGCCGGGTGGCAGCTATCATATTTGGTGTCGGTTGCTGGCTCCCAGGGACGAAAGGGAATTGCTTGATGATGCGATCAGAGAGGGCGTTGTCTTTACACCCGGTAGCGTCTATGGAGCGGAAGCGGGCTGGCTGCGCCTGACCTATTCGTGGGAGTGTCCGACGAATATCGAGGAAGGCATTCGACGCATCCAAAGAGTCCTACAGCAGAAAAAACGATAAGAAAAGGGATTAATTCCTTATTTATGAAACTAATTTCCACCTCACTCGTATGCACTATAGAGGCAATTTTAGAAAGGGGGGACAGTCGTGGGCGTACTTGAAACCGTCTACATGGTCTGCCTTGTACTTGGTCTACTCTACACGGTCATCTCACTGTTGTTCGGCGATACGCTCTCGGATTGGCTGGGACATCTGCATCTGCCTTTTGCTCAGCCCATTTTGTTGGTCAGCGGCATGACTGCTTTTGGCGGAGCGGGGTATCTGTTGTCCAGGTACACTTCTCTTGGTGCGCTTGTCGGATTGATGCTAGCTGCTGTCATTGGCTTCGCTTTGGCTCTTGTCTCTTACTTCCTGTGGGTAAAGCCGATGAGTCATGCGGAAAATTCCACGAGCTATTCCATGAGTCAACTAGGAGGAAAGCTGGGAGAAGTCGGGACGACAATTCCGGCAGAAGGACTGGGAGAGGTGCTGCTGCCGATGATTAGTGGAACCACTTACCATATGGCAGCGAGTCTGGAGGGCCAGATTATCCCGCAAGGAACCCGTGTCGTCGTAGTCGAGGTCCGTGACCATGTCTTGTATGTGATCCCCTTTTACACTGAATCTGGCGAAGGAGATGGGAAATGATGGTAGATCCTGGCATTTTGACGATAGTAGGTGTTGTCGTCGCAGTCTTTCTCGTTTTGGGTATTGCTTTTTGGGCCCGTTACAAAACAGTGGGTGCAGATGAAGCCATGATCGTGACGGGTAGCTATCTCGGCTCGAAAAACGTACTCAGTGACGAATCCGGGCGCAAGATGAAGATCGTCCGCGGAGGCGGCGCATTTATCCTCCCTATTTTTCAACAAGCAAACTTTCTGAGTCTTCTGTCTCATAAGCTGGACGTATCGACTCCTGAGGTGTACACCGAGCAGGGCGTTCCTGTCATGGCAGATGGCGTTGCAATCATCAAGGTAGGCGGCTCGATTGAAGATATCGCGACTGCATCCGAGCAATTTATGGGCAAGAGTGACGAGGCGCTGCGCGGAGAAGCACAGGAGGTTCTCGAAGGCTATTTGCGGGCAATCCTCGGCAGTATGACGGTAGAGGAAATTTACAAGAACCGTGAGCGATTCGCACAAGAGGTGCAAGCGGTAGCGACAAAGGATTTGAAGAAAATGGGGCTGTCCGTTGTCAGCTTCACGATCAAGGATGTCCGGGACAAAAACGGTTATTTAGCTGCGCTTGGAATACCGCAAATCGCTGCGGTGAAGCGCGATGCGACCATCTCACAGGCTGATGCGGACAAAGAAGCGCGGATCAAGCAGGCACAGGCAGAGGAAGAGGCACGCAAGGCAGAGCTGCTGAAGGAAACGAACATTGCCGAAGCTGAAAAGGAAAAAGAACTGAAGGTAGCGGCGTTTAAGCAAGAGCAGGACAAAGCGAAGGCGAGCGCGGACCAAGCCTACAAGCTGCAAGAAGCTGTCGCCAAGCAGCAGGTGACAGAAGAAGAGATGAAGATCGATCTCGTCCGCAAGCAGAAGGAAATCGAGCTGGAGGAAAAAGAAATTCTTCGCCGCGAAAAGCAATATGATGCGGAAGTGAAGAAAAAGGCCGACGCCGACCGCTACTCAGTGGAACAGGCGGCAGAAGCGGAAAAAGCGAAGAAGCTGAGAGAAGCAGACGCGATCAAGTACCGCATTGAAGCTGAGGCAAAAGCAAATGCCGAGCAGAAGCGTCTGGAAGGCTTGGCGATTGCCGAGGCTGAAAAAGCACGTGGTAGCGCTGAGGCAGAAGTCACACGCCTCAAGCTCGAAGCCGAAGCAGAAGGGAAAGAGAAGCTGGCTGAAGCATTTGAAAAATTCGGTCATGCGGCTGTCCTCGATATTATTGCGAAAATGCTCCCTGAGCTGGCTGAGAAAGTTGCCGAGCCAATGAAAGCGATCGACAAAGTAACAATCGTGGATGCAGGAGGCGGCCAGGGAGATGGCGTCAATCGTCTGAGCGGGAATGTTACGAAGCTGATGGCCCAACTGCCGGAGATGTTAAAAGACGTGTCTGGTTTGGATATGAATAAAATGATCTCGGACTTTATGCAAAAGGGTGGTAACGTGCCCGCGCAGCAACCGCCTGTACCTGTAAAAGTTCAGGTTGAGACCGATTCTATTTCGGAGGACGAAAAGAAATAATCAAATCCATCAGAGGAGAAGTGCCCCTTTTTAGTGAGGGGCACTTTTTTATGCAGAAAATCAAGGGTAGTCTACCTGTTTCGCGCGTCCGTATCCTCTCAACAATTCGCTGACCGTGACGAATTTATACCCTCTATTTTTCAGTTCAGGCAATATTTGCTCGAGAGCTTGTACAGTCTGTTTTCGATTGCCTCCGTAATCGTGAAATAGCACGATGTCTCCATTCCGAGCGTTGTTCAAAACCTTGTTGACGATCTTTTTTACACCGGGGTCGCTCCAATCACGTGTGTCTTGATGCCATGACCACATGATCACGAGAAAACCGGCTTGCTTGGCTGTATCGACTACGGTCTCGTCATAATATCCCCCCGGAGGACGAAAGAGGGTGGGACGAACCCCTGTTGCCGAATAAATCGTCTCCTGTGTTTTTTGCACCTCTTCTAACAGTCGTTTCGCTGACAGCTTTCGTATATCAGGATGACTGTAAGTGTGATTGGCAATCTCATGTTGATCATTCGCGAGAGATTTGACAATTTCCGGGTACTCGCTCACACGATTGCCGACGACAAAAAAGGTAGATTTCGCTTGATACTGCTTCAGCAGCGCTGCGATCTGAGGAGTGTATACCTGATCAGGACCATCGTCAAAGGTAAGGGCAATCACCTTGCTCTCTGTCGGCACTTCCCAAACGATATCTCCTCTTGTTTCGTAATACTCGCGATTTTTTCCCCGAATGGCATTGGCTGTCTCGCTGAAGGAAGGAGCAAGAATGACAGCGAGCAAAAGGGGGAAAAAGAGGATAAGCTTTTTCATTCGTTCACCTCGTTGCAGAGACTATGGTGCTAGGTAGCTGTACGTGATGATGTACTCACCGTTACTATGCGACAAATCTTGATGAATATTCCTGTGTGTCTCTGTGGAAAAGACACTTGTTCTTTTTGTGTGGATAAATTAAGCTAGTAAAAGCATAAGACGTGAGAGTTGGGTGGAGGAATCAATCATGAAGGTAGCAAAATTTGGGGGAACATCTCTGGCGAATGCCGAGCAAATAAAAAAAGTATGCCAAATTGTTATGGCGGATCGGGACAGACGATTGATTGTTGTATCGGCACCTGGGAAACGGAACAAGGAAGATACGAAGGTTACTGATTTGTTAATTGCCTATGCTGAGCGATCTTTGGCTGGGGAGCCTACAGAGGAAGCAAAACAAGCCATTTTCCTGCGCTACCGGGAGATTGTGGCCGATCTCGGTCTTTCTGCCGAGATCGGCCAAGCGATCGAAGCGGAGCTCGAGGAGGTTCTCGCAAACAAGGCGGGCTTGTCCGCAGACAGATTCATGGATGCGGTCAAAGCTGCCGGAGAGGATACATGCGCCAAAGTTGTCGCTCGTTATTTGCAGAGCCTGGGTGAGGTCGCGACCTACATCAATCCAAAGGACGCAGGAATGTTGGTTACAGATGAAGCAAGCAATGCTCATATCCTCCCTGAAGCGTATACCAAATTGGCGACATTGCGAGAGCGGGAGGGAATCGTCATTTTCCCAGGATTTTTCGGCTATTCGCGTGCCGGTGATCTGGTTACTTTTTCACGAGGTGGCTCGGATATTACGGGATCGATTTTGGCTGCGGCAGTTCAGGCAGAGGTCTACGAGAATTTTACAGATGTCGACTCGGTGTATGTGGTCAACCCAAACCTGATTGCCGATCCAAAAAAAGTGACAGAGATTACGTACCGAGAGATGAGGGAGCTGTCCTATTCCGGTTTTAGTGTGTTCCACGAGGAAGCGTTGATTCCCGCATATCAAGCAGATATACCAGTATGCATCAAGAATACAAACAATCCGTCTGCGCCTGGTACGATGATTGTGGCGGAGAGAGGATCTGCTACAAACAGAGTGTCGGGGATTGCAAGTGACGGCGGCTTTTGCAGCATTTACGTCAGCAAGTATTTGATGAACCGCGAAATTGGCTTTGGTCGCAAGCTACTGCAAATTCTGGAGGAGGAAGGGCTTTCGTATGAGCACACGCCATCTGGAATTGATAACATTTCTGTCATTCTCCGAGAGCGAGATCTCACGGAAGAGAAGGAACAGCGGATTGTAGAGCGCATCCGCCGAGAGCTGCTCGCTGATGATGTCGCTGTTCAGCATAGTCTGGCACTCGTCATGATTGTCGGGGAGGGCATGCGTCAATCTGTGGGGACAACTGCGCGAGCCACTACGGCGTTGGCTGCTGCGAAAATTAATTTGGAAATGATCAATCAGGGGTCATCGGAAGTAAGCATGATGTTCGGTGTAAAAGCCGAAGAGGCAGACCGTGCTGTGATTGCTTTGTATCAAGAGTTTTTTGGAGGAGAGGAACCAGTGGTTTCCCCATCGTCACAAGCCGCTTCTGTCAGTGTATAGCTGCGTGCTTCAAATGATCCGCTATTGCCATTCTGTACCCATTGATAGACATGCCATGCTGGCTGTGCGGATGCGAGTCCCACAATCCAATAGCTGAGCGTGGGATAATGCCAGCCTGCTATGTCGCGTGCAGAAGGGATTGGCAGTGTATGTGGGTGTGTATGCAAGACACCTAGCCATTGAAGATTGTTCTTGCGGATGTGTTGCAAGGCTTGAAGAAACGTTGTCCCATCCCAAGCGAACACGTGCTTGTCAGGTGAGATGGGCATTGGTATACAGGTCGTAATGGTTGCTCCATGACCTGCGAGCAAAGCAGAATACTCATAAGGAAACGCCTCTTGTGCTTCGGCCAGGAGGCGTTTCGCTACTTTTTTCGTCAGGAATATTTTGTTATCCTTAATCGCAAAGGGGTCACCCAACCAAGCGGGATTTTTCATTCGGCTTTCGTCCTTCTTCTCTATTCGGCTATGATTTGGAGGTTAGCATTTGATGACTACGATACAAGTGGGAGTTTGCGGCTGGGGAGATCAGCACGAATTGTACGTACAAGGGGTGCGCAATCGAGACAAGCTGTCCGTATATGCCAGCCACTTTCCAATTGTAGAGGTGGATAGTTCTTTTTACGCTATTTTACCACAGCGAAATTACGAATCGTGGGTGAAGGATACGCCTGAACGATTTGGCTTTATCGTCAAGCCTCATCAAGGGATGACGGGACATCAACGAGGGGACGCTTCGGCAAGCAAACGGGAATTGTTTCGTCTGTTTGAGGAGAGTATTCAGCCTGTCGTGGAGGCAGGCAAGCTCAAAGCATTGCTGTTTCAGTTTCCGCCGTGGTTCGATTGTACCCGGGAGCATGTCCAGTATGTGACTGCTTGCCGCCAAGCCATGCAGGCGTATCCGTTTGCGGTGGAGTTTCGCCATCAAAGCTGGTTTGAACCACGGTATTCAGAGCGAACGCTTGATTTCTTGCACAAGATCGAAGCGACACATGTGGTATGTGATGAACCGCAGGTCGGAAAAGGCTCCGTCCCGATTGTTCCTGCCGTAACGAAGCCATCCTTGGCGTTGGTACGCTTTCATGGGCGCAACAAAGCGGGCTGGCGAGATCCCGGAGAGGGACAAAATTGGCGAGATGTCCGTTATTTATATCGATACAGTGAGACAGAGCTTGCAGAGTGGGTTGAACACATCAGACTGCTCGAAAGGGAAGCGGATGAAGTCTGCATTTTGTTCAACAATAACTCTGGAGGAGATGCAGCAGCAAATGCGAAGCAGTTTTCGGAGATGCTTGGCCTTGCACCAACTGGTCTGAATCCTCGTCAGATGGACCTGTTCTCCACGTAGCAAGAAAGAAGGGGAGTATCATGCTTGCAGTAATTGCCATCTTGTTTGTCATCATTGGAGTCGTGGCTGGCGTCATTGGCAGTATCGCGGGTCTGGGTGGTGGGATTTTTTTCGTGCCTGCTCTGCTGTATTTTGGGAATTGGTACATGCCTGGATCGATGAACCCGCAAGTAGCAGCGGCGACTTCGCTAATCGTGATTGCGGTAACGGCCCTGTCTTCCTCCCTTTCTTATTTCAAACAAAAAAAAGTAGATAAAGAGAGTGCTATGCTCTTTTTCATCGGGAGTGCCCCAGGTGCTATTGTGGGCGTGTATCTTAATACATTACTAGCAGTGGAGGGCTTTTCGCTGCTGTTTGGCTTGTTTCAGCTCTGTATGTTCGTCGTATTGATGGTCAAAGACAAGATCAAACCACGCAGCATCAAGTGGGAAGTCCAACGCCACTTCGTCGACAACGAAGGAAATGAATATGTGTACGGGTATAGCAAATGGTCCGTGATTACGATTGCCTTCTTTGTAGGGATTACCTCGTCGCTATTTGGTGTGGGGGGCGGCATCCTGATGGTTCCAGCCATGATGATTTTGTTTCGTTTCCCGCCACACATTGCCACGGCTACTTCTATGGTGGTCATCTTTTTATCAGCGGTGGTTGGATCAATCACGAATATCTTCCACGACAACGTACACTGGCTGTATGCAGCGATGCTCGCGCCGGGGGCATGGGCGGGCGGAAAGCTCGGAGCGATTATTGCCAGTAAAATGAAAGGTCGCACCATCGTGCTGTTTTTGCGTGTTCTGATATTGGGAATTGCCATACAAATGATCGGAGAAGCGATTTTTGGATAATGAGACGAGAGGGAGGGGAAAGTCGTGGCTGACACCTGTACCTTACACATTTTGCACACGAATGACTTGCACAGCCATTTTGATACGATGCCGCGAATTGCAACCTGCCTGAGCATACACCGAGAAGAGTGGGAGGGCAGGGGAGAGCATGTGCTGACGGTCGATATTGGGGACCATATGGATCGAATGGATATCCGATCAGAAGCGAGCTTTGGGAAAACAAACGTCGAGATCATGAACCGCAGCGGGATTCAATACGCGACGATCGGAAACAACGAAGGCATCACACTCCCAAAAGACAAGCTGAATGAACTGTACACAGATGCACACTTCCCGATCATTACGGGCAATCTGTTTGAACCGACAACCAATTCTGTCCCGTCTTGGGCTGTACCATACGCAATTCATACCATAGGCGAGCTGCGGCTGGCGATCTTGGGAATGACGATTCCCTTTGGACCCTCTTATCAGAGTATGGGCTGGGAAATCAAGGAACCGATTCCGATATTGCGTGAGCAGATTGCGGCACTGCGCTCGTCAGTGGATGTTGTCATTTTGCTATCGCATCTCGGCTATCAGACAGATTGTGTGCTGGCTAGTGAAGTCGATGGGCTGGATATCATTTTGGGCGGACACTCTCACCGGGCACTGCTTCATGGAGAACACCTGGGAGGCACCTTGATCACACAAGCTGGGCGGTTTGGCGAGTATGTCGGTCATGTAGAGCTCGTCTGGGACAGGACTCATAATGGCATCAAAGACGTGCGTGCAGAGCTTTTTCACACAGAACAGTATCAGGTAGACGAATCATTGAGCCAATTCATCGAGAGTGAAAAAGTATGGGCAGAAACTCGTTTGTTTCAGCCAATTGCTCAACTGGAGCAAGACATGCACATAGGCTGGACGGAGGAGACCCCCTATGGCTCCTTCATCGCAGCGAGTATTCGCAAATGGACGGGTGCTGAGATCGGCATGGCAAATGGCGGGCTGTTGCTTGCCGATTTGCCACGGGGCAGCTTGTCTTTTGCCGATTTGCTGCACAGTATTCCCCACCCGATCAATGCCTGCGCTGTCACGATTACAGGGGCGCAGCTCACCACTGTTCTGGAGCAAGCCATTCAACCGGAAATGGTTCATCGGGAGCTGCGAGGGTACGGTTTTCGCGGCAAAATAGAAGGCTGGATGTGTGTGGACGGATTGCACATCCGCTACAGTGAGAATGACCAACCGCAAATTATCCAGATTGAAGTCAACGGGCAACCGCTTGATCGCGAACGTCTGTATCGAGTCGGGACGATCGACATGTTTATGTACAATCGCATGTTTCCTGAATTGCTGCTCGGCAGTGAGGTTACGTTTTTCTTACCCGAGATGCTGCGTGAAGTGCTCGCCACCACGATACAGGACCAGCAGATGCTGCAAAATGCGTTTCTTCCTCGGTGGGAAAAGATATCGCCCACGTCAAAAAACCAATCGTAGAGACCGTTTTTTCGGGAATGCTATCGAAAAACGGGAGGAGACGAGTGATGCGCTTCATTGATGAAGTTTACGAGCTGTACAGAGGACATTTTAATGGCGATGAAGAGGACATTACAGCAGTTGTCGTTGGCATTCTCGCTGAGCAGTCTCGAGATGATTTGTTGGACTTGGTCGAGGAAATGGACGAGGAAGAGCTGTTTCACATGCTTGCAACGTATATGATTGAAGTCATGAAACGGAAAGTCGCGATGGAGGATGAGCACTTTCCGACAGGCATCATGCATTAAAATTCGATCAGGGAGCTCTCATTGAAACCTCACCTTTCTCTGCTAAAAGTCATAGGATGGTAACGCTAACAGACAGGAGAGAAAAGGGAGGAATCTTGATGGTCGAGGTAGTGCCAATCCACTTTCCAGAGGGGACGGCTATTGCTGTCACCGTTCGTTTGCCCAAGACGACGCTATTGGCTGTAACGACCGATCATGGATACATTATGTGTGGAGCGCTGGATGTGGGGCTATTAAACGAAAGGTTAGCAGCGAGAGAAATTCTTGCCGGTCGTGCGGTGGGGGTCAAGACCATACAGGAATTGCTGGATGCACCGCTGGAGTCCGTGACGACGACGGCGGAGAAGAAGGGGATTACTGCTGGGATGATTGGGCGGGATGCTGTCGTGAAAATGCTGTAAAACAACAAACGGTTTGCCTATAGAAAAAACCTTTGTCCCGGGACAAAGGTTTTTCAGTTTTTTCGCGCCTTGTCTACCAACGGGCATTTTGTTCTTCACAGATTCCGATCTTGCTTTGCACCGCAATCGTTTTTCCATCAGGTGTTGAGAGTGTCCCGTCATATCGGCCGATTACTTGATGCAGAGTGGTCCGCACCACCGCAAAATTTTTATGCTCGGTTCGGGCAAAGAGCGGCGTAAAGGTGAGGCGTACCGCAGAAGATTCTTCACTCGCAAGCGTCCAAGGGAGCATCCGGTTGTCAGGATTGTAAGAAAAACGAATTTGTTCACTCAGCTTGTAGAGGACACCATCAATCATCAAGCCATTTTCCGTCATACCGGTTCCGTCCGTCCAGCCTTTGCCAAAGTTAAAGCCTGCGACACCCTCCGCGTGACGGAAAGAGCAGGTCGTCCAGTTCCAGCGAGTGTGATACGGCCAAACGCCACGTCCAAAATCCAGACTGGCAAAAGCATTCTGCCGATCGAGCACATAGGTTTTCCCGTTATAGGCAATGGTGCCGTGCACGGGTCGGGCCGTTTGCTTCGATGTAAACTGAAAGCGCTCTGCACTCCACGGGATCACGACATTTAAGGACTCGGCTGGCGGATCAATCACGATGTCGAGCGAGAGAGGCTTATTGCCGGGGCAAATGGCAGTCGCTTCTACACTCGTTCCGCTGGCTCCTGGTTGAAAGGAGACGGAGAGCTTGCGGCTCGCAAAATGGCAAGGCTCATCTACGGTGGCACCAAGCCGAATCCCTGCACCAAAAGGAACCGTAACAGCACTGTCCGCGGTTTCCCCTGTCGTCAGATCAATAAAATGGACAAAGACAATGCCAGCGTAATCCAGATTGACCATCGCAATCGACATCGCACATTCAGGCGCGGTGATAAACCAAAAATTCCATTTTTTCCGGCGAAGCCAATGCCCGCTAAATTGGCAGTCGTGCAACGGATAGCGGGACCAGCCAATCGCTTCGGGAAGCAAGCGGCCATCCTGGTCACATAATGAAAGAGGCTGTGTTAATTCTGTTTCGATAAGCGGCATACGATCATCTCCCTTGCAAACAAGGATTCTTCCGAAAAGAATATCTAGAAAAAATTTCATGTAGAATCAAGTCGAATCACGCTATAATAGGGATACCCTGAGGAAAGGGAAGGAAAGGAAATGCGACTGAAATCCATTCAAAAATGCCAGCCGGGTGATAAACTGGCTCGTTCCATCTATACAGAGAATGGAACGATTCTCGTTGGAGCTGGAGTAGAACTGACCCAACGAATGATAGCTCGACTCAAAAATAAAAACGTGAACAGTCTCTACATCCAAGACAAGCGCACCGATGATATTATCGTGGAGACAGTCATTTCCGAAAATACTCGCAGACAAGCAATGTCCATGATTCACGATGCATTCCGAACCGTTCATCAAGTCCCGGACAAATGGCAGCAGCTTTTTTCGGACAAGGGTTTGGGACGTAAGCTCCGGGATGTCATGCAAATCGTTGCGGATGAATTGAACAACAGTGATTCAGCCATGAATTTATTGGCAGATGCTTGCGCCTTCGACAATTACATATTCACGCACTCATTTAACGTTGCCTTGTACAGCACAGCTCTCGCCATAAATACCGGCTGCTCGGAAAAAGATGTGTTGGAGATAAGTATTGGCGGTATGCTCCACGATATCGGAAAAGTGCATATCCCAGACGACATTTTGAAAAAGCCGGGCCGCCTTACGCAAGAAGAATTTGAAATCATGAAAAGACATACGGAGATCGGTTTTGAGATGCTTCGTCGGCAAGACGACATTCCGTTGCTTGCAGCCCACTGCGCTTTTCAGCATCACGAGCGCTGGGATGGCTCCGGTTATCCACGGCACCTGAAAAAAGAAGAGATTCACCCGTTTGGTCGCTTGATGGCAGTGGCTGATGTTTTCGATGCTCTGACGTCGCATCGGGTATACCGTCGCGGAATGCTTCCTCATGAAGCGATGGAGGTGCTCTACTCCGGTTCAGGCAAACTGTTTGACCAGGCTTATGTAGAGGCTTTGCGAAATACGATTGCACTCTACCCTGTTGGTCTGACCGTCACGCTGAACAATGGTTTGTCTGGTGTCGTTGTCGATTCGAACAAAGGAATGCCGAGCCGCCCGATCGTCAGAGTTCTGGTAGATGAGGAAGGGCGGGATATCGAGCATCCCTATGAGTGTGACTTGTCCAAAATGCTGACGCTCATGATCATCGCCTGTGGAGATTTGGTATAATCAGAGCCAGTCCTTCTTTTTAAAAATGATATACATCGTCGTGCCTATCGCCGCCATACATCCCAGAACGATGTAATAGCCGTAGGGTGAACGCAGCTCAGGCATCACATCAAAGTTCATCCCGTATATACCCGTCACAATTGTCAACGGCATAAAAATCGTTGTCAAGGCGGTAAAAACACGCATAATATCGTTGGCTCTACCAGCAAGCGCTGCTTGATATGCTTCGCGCAAGTTCCCGATGAGTTCGCGAAAAGCTTCAAAGCTCTCTACAATTTTGCTGGCATCCTCTACAATATCGCCAAAGTACTTCCGCAGATAAGGTTGAATCAGCGGGAGTTCTTTTTTATGTAGGGCATCAATCAAATCTCGCTGGGGAACAAGCATTTTACGGGCGTACAAGATTTCACTGCGCAGCCCGATAATTTGATCCAGATGGGATTTTTTCGTGTGCATCAAAATTTGTTCTTCCAGATCTTCGAGCAGGTCTTCAATTTTTTCAGTCACATCAAAATAACGATCGACAATTTGATCGACCAAGTAATACAGAAACGCATCGGGGCGATTGACTTCTTTTTCCCGGATGATCGAAAACATGGTAGTAAATTCGGGGGCCTCCTGCTTCGTTACAGTGATGATGGTGCTGCTGCCCAAAAAAATATTGATCTCACGCAAGAAGATATCATGATTGTGGAAAGTAATGCCATTGATGACTATAAAGTAATGATCATCGTAGTTTTGCAACTTGGGCCGCTGTTCTTCCTCGTCGATGCAGTCCTCGACAGCCAGATGATGCAGTCCGAACAGCGGCTGTAAAATATCCAAATCGAATGGAGCGGCATGAATCCAGTAAAACCCGTTTACAGGTGGAGTAGCAGTCTCTTCGATGTCTTCTATCTCAGTAATGATTCCGTTTTGTACAAGTCTGATCTTCATGTTTGATTCTCCTGCAAGTGGATTCGGTTGCGGCGGGTAGGCGGGGCCAGATTTGTGTGAGAATCAGTTCATAAGCGGAGCGAAGTGCTCGACGGCTAGGCGGAGCCTTTGATGCGCGCTGTTGTTTTTGAGTCGTCATGCGAGTTCGCCTCCTCGATGAAAGCCTTCATCCTATATGTATGAACGTCAACTCGTCCTTTTTCCCGCTGCGGCTAGCTATGGTAAGTCTTTGGATTCGTACTCATGCGCACCTGCCAGTCCAAGAGAGGCCACGGTCGACGAGTCCGGTCACTCCAAATAATACCGCTCGTTTCATTGCCATAGTGTTCCTCACTTTCTTCGATCCCTCTCTCTTATTTTACCGTTTCGGATGGTATGACCAAAGCCATTTTTTGCATACTACAGATAAGCTGAACAGATGAAAAGGTGGATGTAGCGACATGTGGACAAGCAAGAGGGCAGGTATGATTGGCTGTATCGTATGGATGTTGGCAGGAGCCGGGTGGGGACAAGCAGTTCTTGCCTTGGAGGCGAGAGACGTACAGCCTCCTCCGACAGTGTTTGAGGAAATCCAGGTCAAACGGCAGGATGTGACAGGAGATGGTCGGCCGGATCTCGTCACGTTGCTAGGAAAGAGGTTTGCGGCAGACAGTCCTTACTTTGAACACTTAAAAATCATGGTTCAAGACCCCGTTGCGAAAAAAACAACCTTTTTTACAACACCGTACGGCGCTTATCAGCCGGAGATGTCCTTTTGTGATTTTACCGGAGGGGGTGTGCAACAAATTTTGCTTCAGGCGCCGACTGGGGGCAGTGCAGGGACGTCTGAGTTTTATTTGTTCGCAGACAAGGACAATAAGCCGGCGATTTTGCCTGTCCCGCAGCCCTTGACGATTTCGGGCTCCTATCAGGACCAATACAAAGTGCCGTTGACGATCAAGGAGACGGGGGAGACTGTCGTTCTCGATTTGTCTGATCGCAAAAAAATCTATGAAGAAAATGGTGTCTACAAGAACGGGAAGCTGGTTTCTCCAGTAGAGGTCTTGCCTAATACGTTCAGCGTACTCAAGCCCATCGATGAGAACCGCGATGGCATCTGTGAATTAAAAGGGGAGCAGAGAGTCAGCGGTGTTGCCAACGCCGATACGATCGCGTATGTGGAGTCGTACTGGAAATGGGACAAGACAAGCTGGAAGCTGCAACGAGTTGTTGTGAGAAAAGCGGAAATGTAGCTGTTAGTTAGCTAGGCATATTCAACCGCCCATGGTCAAGGTGGGCGGTTTACACCCGTTTGTAAAGGAGTATATAATTGAAAGGATATTCCAGAGATATATGTACTCGGATAAAAGGAGTTCAGGCTATGAGCACATGTCCGTTTTCCACCTTTTTTGGTTTGAAAGGGAAAGGAAAAAGTGAATCTTTTTTTCAGGGGGTGAAGGAAAAGGGGGAAGTGAACGTTGTAGGGAAAAACACCCTTGCGAAGCAACTAGCAATGATCAACCTGACCGAAGAAGAATTGAGCATTGTGAAAGCACTTCAGCCACTTATCATTCAAAATATTGACGCTATTGTAGATTATTTTTATGCCAGTATTGAAAATGAACCGCTTTTAATGAAGATTGTAAACCAAAACAGCACGATTGAACGGTTGAAATTAACGCTGAACCGCCATATCTGTGAAATGTTTAGCGGACGCATCGACAGCGCCTACATTGAACAGCGTAGTAGAATTGCGGTTATTCATATGCGAATTGGCTTGGAACCAAAATGGTACTTGAGCGCATTCCAAAACATCCTGGTTACCTTGATTGATCTCTTGCATAAAAACATCGCGGACAAGGACGAGTTCGTACAAGCCGTCACGGCCGTCACCAAGATTCTCAACATCGAACAGCAAATTGTGCTGGAGGAATATGAAAACGAGCATGAAAAGGCGCGGCAATTGGATCAAGACAAAAAGGACGAGCTGCGAATCCTCCTGACCAATTCTGCGCATGAACTGGCAGCGGTCTCAGAAGAAAACAGCGCGTCTGTTGTGCAATTGACAGAACAGTCGAGAGAAGTGCTTCGTTTTGCTGAAAATGGCACGGGCTTTTCCACGAAAGCACAAGAGCTGTCCCGGGAAGGCAAAGAAAAGCTGGAAAAACAACAGGAACAAATGCGCTTGATTCAGAGTAGCGTCAAGCAAATCTCGGAAGAAATGAACGCGATGGAGGAAAACGCCGAAAAAATCCAAGGGATTGTAGAGGTCGTGACGGCGATTGCCGAGCAGACAAATCTCTTGGCTTTAAATGCCGCGATTGAAGCAGCACGTGCTGGCGAACAGGGACGCGGATTTGCCGTCGTAGCCGATGAGGTACGCAAGCTGGCAGAACAGACCAAAAAGTCCGTATTCGGTGTGCGTGAGCTGATTGAGAAGACGAACCAACAGACAGTAGTCCTCTCATCTGTCGTGGTAGAAATTCAGGCGCTAGTCCAATCGAGCACGGCGGTAGTAAACGAGACGAATGCCTTTTTTGAAGGAATCATGAGCGCTGTCTCAGACAGTAAAGAACAGAGCTCACGGATTCAGCGGGAGCTGGAAAACTTCTTCAAAGTCATGGAAGATATGAACCAAGCGGTGGCACAGGTAGCCAGCTCTGCGGATGAGCTGTCGGAAATAACAGAAAACCTGTAAATCAGTATTGCGATGGTGGTTCAAAGGGACAATATTGGCGGCAATTACGCAATGGTGGACTGTAAACGTTCACGGAAATAACCGGACTTTGTCCATTGTTGCGAATGGCATGAATTTCCCCAGGCTCTACAAAATAGTATTCACCTGTGCTGACATGAGTTGTTTGTGCTCGTTGAACTTCATTTTCATTATTCGTCTGGACATAAATCATATTCGTTAGCGTACCTGAGACTACCAATTCCCAACCAAAAGAATCACCGTGATTATGCGGGATGGATTCCTGATTTGTCGGCAGATGGATCAAGACAACTTCTACATGTGGCGTGGAGAATAATACTTTGCGTCCATAGGGTAGGTTTAGCGGCTCCGGGATGTATGGACCAAGTTGTTCCATGCAAGGAGAGAGGGAGACGAGAGCGTGTCTAAGCTGGGCAGGAGTAGGAGAAACGAGGGAGCCAAATGCTTGTTCCAAACGTTCCAGATTCATAAATAACCTCCCAAACGAAAGTCATACTCCCTACACCATATGATCAAATTTCAAGAGTAGTGATAGCATGAGCTTGTCCAAAAGGAAATTATTTACCATTATTCTTACATTGTAAATCAACAGGATTACTTGAGTTTAGGGCGCTTTTGGAGAAAAAGCGTCCTTTTTTGTGCTATCGACAATCAGCGCACCCACCAACTATTATGAAGGTACGGCAACAAGTGCCGTACAGGACGATTTGGGGAAACGTCCCCCATCGAAATGTTTCGAGAACATGAGCTTTTTTCTGATTTTCATTCAAGAGGAGGCATGCGCATGTCAACTGCCATAATCAGTGTACGCACCCACTAGAGGGGGGCGTTGATTCAAACCACCTGTCATGATCGGGAGGTTTGGATGCAGATGAATAAGAAATGGTATTTGTATGTCAATGCGTTGTCATCCTTGGGATCACGGATGAATTTGATCGCGTGTAGCGCGTTGATTTTTACATTTGAACATAGTGCTTATTGGATGACCGCTTTTTTTGTGGCAAGACAGCTAGGGGGGATGCTGTTTAGTCCCTTGGCAGGCATGTTGGCTGATCGAATGGACAGAAGGCGCACTATGATCGCAAGCGACATGGGGGCCGGTCTTGCTATTTTGGCTATCGCTTTTTATCCGACACCGTATGTATTAATCGCTGCGGCTTTTCTCAACGGAATGCTGTATACGCTGTTTCATATTAGCTTTCAGGCATCCTTGCCACAAATATTTGGGAGTGAGCAACTGGTCCAGATCAATGGATTAAAGGTCAGGCTGGAGTCTTTGGTAGGCATCATGGGCTTCATGCTGGGAGGATGGATGACAGATCACTATGGTTATACCATTGTGATCACTTTGGATGCCGCCAGCTTTCTTTTCTCAGCATGGATTCTGACGGGACTCCGGTGGGAGGAGAAGGGGGACAATGCGCTAGCTATGTCAAAAGCAGCAAGCAGCTTTCGTGTCACCCTTCGTTACTTGCGGGAAACGCCTGTGCTATTGACGATTAGCTTGTTAGCCTTTCTCGTATCGCTCAGTACGTCTGCGTATAATTACGGGTTGCCTTTTTTGGCGGATCAATTGCACGGTAGTGACGCTACCCTGCACGGATTGATGTGGACGGCGATGAGTATCGGAGGCTTGATTGGCTCCTACGTGGCAGCTCGCTTGCGGGTAAAGCTCGTGAATGGGATGCTCATCGCTTATGCTGTTTTTTCCGTAGGGATTGTAGGGGCATTCGCGGCAAACCATGCTGTGTCTGTACTTATGCTTCTGGTATTCGCTGGTCTTTTTTCCGGGGCAGCACAGGTATATGAGAGCACACTTTTGCAACAAGCCCAAAACGAGCTGCGCGGCAAGGTGATGGGGGTGCAGGGTCTCTTGAGTCGAAGCGGGTACTTCGCTGGTTTTCTTATGGCTCCATTCTTGGCGGGTGCCTTCACTTTATTCGGAATGCTGGTCTTTGCCCAATTGATGCTTGTCGCAGGGTTGATCGGATTTGGCTTGTATCTTGTTTTTCTTTCAAAAAAATAGAAATCCGGGCTCTCGATACACGTAGTCTTTTTTCCACCTCCTAACCATAGGATGTACCAGTTGGGAGGTGTCGGGATTGGCCGTATTTCGACCCCGTCGGCGTTGGAGAAACCCGCTTTCACGTACGAAAGCGTTTTTGATCGCGTTGGTTATCTTTTTTGTTTTGACGATACAGACCCTTGTGTTTTTGCAAAATCGGTTGGAGCCAACTCTCTTGATCCTGGCGACGCAAAAAGCCGAGCAATTGGCGAAAGAAGCGATAACCGATGCCGTAACCAAGCGGATTTCGCAGCAGGGCGTCGACTTTAATCAGATTGTCAAAATCGAGAAGAACAACGAGGGACAGATTCAGGCGTATCAGTTCAACTTCAAGGAATATGCAAGAATCGTGGGCGAAACAACAGCGAGAGTCCAGAACAAGCTCCAAGAGTTCGAGCAAGAAAAAGTAGACCGCACGATTCCGCTTGGTTTGGCTACCGGGAACTCCTTTTTGGCATCAATGGGGCCGAATTTGCCGGTGACTTTCGTGCCCATCGGCTCGGTCAAAACCAAGCTGGAGACAGAGCTGAAGGAAGCTGGCATCAATATGGTGCTGGCGACGGTATATATTTTTGTGGAGGTTGATCTGCGCATCGTGATCCCTTTTGCAACTGAGGAGCAGACGGTCACGACGAAAATCCCGATCACCCACTCCTTGATCATTGGCGATGTACCGACGTATTTGTATAACAACCCGGAAGGCAAGCCGGATGTGCCGCGGATTCCTGGGGAAACACCGGACGGCACTCCGTAATCGCTGAATAGGAAAAAGCGGCAGCGCGTTGCTGTCGCTTTTTTTATAAGGCTTTAGGAAGGAAGGAAGGAATAGCGTAAGCATAGACTTGAAAAAACTGCGCTAACATATTGCAGTAGCAGAAGAACTGCATTTCAATCACGCTGCGAGCAACTGAATATGACGCAACCACCGTTGACACAACAGGAAAAACATATTATTTAGGGAAGTCCGTATTCATTGACCAAGGTTTGTTAAATATTCACATTCTCTGCCATCATTTGCCGCTATGATGAGAGTTGGATGTGATACCTATGAAAAAACAAAGGAAAATCCTCTTTCTCATCCTGTTAGTGGCAGGAACTTTGCTCGATTGGTCCAGTAGTCAGCAAAAACAGGACGTCGATCTATATACGATAGGAATTGTGATTGCCAATGAGGATCGAAAAGATAAAGTAGCGGGATTGAAGGCGGGATTGCAATCGCTGGGTCTAGGTGAAGGAGTACGTGTTCAGTATGCACCTGTCTATTTGAATGCGGCTCAAACCCTTGAAGAGGAGCGCTCCCTTGTCCAGGACTTGATTTCCCAAAAGCCTGATGTAGTCGTCACGACAGGGGCGCACGAGACCTTTTTAATTCAACAGGAGACAACGACGGTTCCCATTGTTTTTATCGGTGTCGCCTCACTGGTCGAGCTACCGCTTGTTGAGACAGAGGGGACAGTTACGTGTGGAATCAGCAATGGCCAAATGGATGTGATTGGGAAAAGGTTGGAGCTGACAACTCGTTTGTTGCCTGATGCCAAGCGGATTCTGATCATTGCCGATTCTCATGCTCCTACGACAGAGCGGGCAATCGTAGAAGCAGGGTCAGCCGCTTCCTTGCTTGGTGTTCGCTTGCAGGTGGAGCAGGTTGCTTCCTCAAGAGATTTGGAGCAATTGCTCAGTAAGCTCTCTCCAGGAGAATACGACGCCATGCTTCCTTTACCTAGCTATGTTCTGGAAGATGCGATTACTGATTGCTTGCCTCTTTTGATCGAGAAGCAATTGTTTGTCATGGGCGCATACCCCGAGCAGGTGAAGGCTGGCTTGTTTGCCGCTTACGGCGTTTCTTTTCATGCACAAGGCATGCAGGCTGCTCATATGGTGGCTCGGGTGTTGGATGGAGTCCCTCCAACCGATCTGTCAATCGAATGGCCGGATGACGTGCGGCTGGTTGTCAATGCTGCTTCCCTGTCCAAGCTGCCTATTACCGTAACCGATCAACAGTGGTCATTGGCACAAGAATGGTATGGAGTGAAGAACAAATGAGGAGGAGCAGACTACCGCGCATCAATCGACTAAAGACAAAGATGCTCCTGTTTGGGCTTTGCATGTCCATCATCCCTTTTCTGATTCTTGGTTATATCAATTTGCAAACGAGTAAAGATAAGGTTCGAGTAGAGGTAGACAGAGCCAATCAGATCTACGTGGAAAATATATTGGCGCAGTTGGATATGCTTTTTTTACATACGACCCAATCCATGCAGGTGGTTCAGCAGCGTTTTCTCAAAGAGCGCCCTAGCGATGATGATGCATATTTTTTGTTGAATACGTTATTAAAAACCTCCCCTTACATGGAGGAGGTCGCGCTTTTTCATCAGGATGGAGGGCCGCAGTTTTTGCTGAATCGCTGGAAACACCAAAGAGTGGATATAGTCAGTGAGCAAGACAACCAGCTTCTTCCCACCATCCAGTCGGGAAAACCATACATCGGAAGCATTGTCCGATCAGCGGAAGGGAAGCTGCTGGTAACGGTCGCGATCCCTCACGTATCTGCCAACGGTGTAAAAGGCGGCATGTACGCAAAGCTCAATGTAAAACAGTTGCTCGAACAGGTCACACTGCGAGCTCGATATGAAAACGAGGCCTATTTGTTCGTCACGGATGGGAAAAGCGATGGGTTTGCAGATCCGTTTATGTTGGGCAAGCCTTCTGATGGCTCCTTGACCTATTATGAACAAGCGGTTCCTCCCTCCTGGACACTACCAGATCGAACTGACAAGCCTGTTATCCGTACGTATCAGGCTTCCAATGAAGATGTCATGGTCAACTATGCCATGCGTTCTTCCGTCACCCATTGGGTCATTATGCTGGAACAGTCAAGCCAAACGGCGTTTGCTGCCTTTTCAAAATTGGAACAATCTCTGCTCTTTACGACCTTATTCATCGCACTTATCGTGTTGGGGATTAGCATTGTGTTTTCTGTCTCATTTAGCCGATTAATGGAAAAGATCGAATCCGCTGTGCAAAAAATCGCGGGTGGCGATTTATCCGTACGAATACCAGTGACGACCTCAGATGAAATTGGCAGGCTGGCAGCGTCCTGCAATGAAATGGCACAGAGTCTGGAGACGAAGACCAATCAACTTCTGGAAGAAAAGAAACGGCTTGATCTCGTCGTCAGTGGCATGGGGATGGGACTGATTCTCGTAGATGAATGTTTTCGTATTCGCTGGATTAATCAAACGGCGGCGGCGTGGTTTCAGGATACGGCAAATCTCCTGGGGAAGGACTGCCATCAGACGATTGGTCAGCATTTCAGCTCATGCAGTGGTTGCATGCTCCGAACACGACAAATGGTAAACCAAAATCAGACTGACCTTATTTCCTCCAGAGTCGATCAGGATGGACGTGTCCGTTCCTATCGACATCAGGTTTTCCTTCTGCATCCGGAGAAAGAATCGTCGGCTTTTCTGGAGGTCATCGAGGACATCACGGAGAAACGAGAGCTGGAAGCCGCAATCGCACAAGCAGACAAGCTCGCTGCTATTGGACTCTTGGCGTCGGGCATCGCCCATGAAATCAATAATCCATTAGGCATTCTGTCGTTGTATGGACAAGACTTGCGGGACCGTCTCGTGGAAGAGGATATTCGAGATTTACAGGACACAGGGGAGCTTACCCAATACTTGGACACGATGGACAAACAAATTAACCGCTGCAAGGAAATCACGACCCGGTTGCTGCACTTTTCGGGAAAATCACCCGTTACCGTAGAACAAGTAGATATTCATCAAGTCCTATCAGACATTCTCATTCTTTTATCCCATGAAATACGTGTCAAACATGTAACGGTAAACCAGTCTCTGTTGGCCTCTGCTCCGTTTCTTCTCGCTACCCCTGGACAACTTCAGCAGATCTTGCTCAATCTGTTAACCAATGCACTGTACGCGACCCAGGAGCGGGGAAATATTGAGATAGCAACTGATTCTCCATCGAATGATCGGCTCCGTCTGTGGATCAAAGATGATGGATGCGGTATACCTGCAGCAGATTTGCCACATGTTTTGGAGCCTTTTTATACAACCAAGCCTCCTGGAAAAGGGACTGGTCTCGGGTTATCGGTCTGCTACGGGATTGTGACGAATTTAGGCGGAGAAATCGAGATCGAAAGTACGCCAAACATAGGCACGACTGTTACGGTCATCCTGCCGTCGGCAAAGGGGGAATGAACAAAAGATGCACACTGACACTCGGATACTCATTGTTGATGACGAAGCAGATTTCCGCCATCTATTAACCAGTCGATTAAAGAGAAAGGGATATACCACGCTGGAAGCACCTGACGGAATCAGCGCGCAGCAGCTAGTAACCAGCGAAACGATTCATGTGATTCTGCTTGATTTGAAAATGCCCGGGATGGACGGTCTCGCCTTTCTGCAATGGTGCAAGGAAGCCTCTCCTGCCATTCAAATCATTGTTGTAACGGGACACGGAACCATCGAAACAGCTATCGAAGCGATGAAACGCGGTGCTTATGATTATTTGACAAAACCTTACAATCTCAATGAATTGGAGGTATTGATTTCCAAGGCCATAGAAAAACAGCAGTTGACCGAGGAAAACCAACAGTTGAGAGAAGTGCTGTCGACAAATGGGAAAACGACGTTTCAAATCGTTGCGGAAAGCCCGAAGCTTAAAGAGGTCTTAGCAACTGCCAAGCGAGTAGCCAGTACGGATTTTCTCGTTCTCTTGAAAGGGGAAAGTGGGACAGGGAAGGATGTCATTGCGAGACTCATCTATGAATGTAGTGAGCGAGCAGCTGAGGCATTCGTACCGATCAATTTAGGGGCGATACCAGAAACGATGCTGGAAAGTGAACTGTTCGGACACGAAAAGGGAGCTTTTACAGGCGCAACTGCCCAAAAAAAGGGACTGGTAGAGATTGCTCACCTGGGGACGCTCTTTTTGGATGAAGTAGGGGATTTGCCTTTTCCTTTGCAGGTCAAGCTACTCCGTTTTCTGGAAACGGGTGAATTTCGCCGAATAGGGAGCCCGATTTTGCACAAAGTGGATGTTCGGATCATTGCTGCTACCAATGCCGATCTGGAGAAGAAAGTGGAAGAAGGAACGTTTCGGTCCGATCTCTATTTCCGGCTGCATGTCATGGATATAACGATTCCACCCCTCGCCAAGAGAAGAGAGGACATTTTGCCATTGTCGGCTTTCTTTTTGAATCGACTGAAGCGTAAGTATCCAGTCAAACCGCTTTCTGTGAAAGCCCAGGCCGCGCTTTTGGCCTATTCATTTCCTGGGAATGTTCGGGAGTTGGCTCATATGATCGAACGCGCTGTCGTTTTGGCAAAAGGAGAGGAGATTGAGGACAAGGATCTCTTTCCTCATGAACAGCCAGTGCATCACAACCCGTCAGATCGAAAGCTCCTTTTCTCTGCAGAATCGGGGGAGGAAGAGGCGTTTTTACTGAAACACGTAGAGCGAGAACATATCAAGCATGTGCTGGACGTTCTGCAATGGAACAAGACCAAGACAGCTGAGAAGCTGGGGATCAGCGTGCGTAATCTGTACCGAAAAATCGAAGAGTACGAGCTGCGACCGTGACATTTTGTCGCGTACTGACCATGACATTTTGGCATGGTCTTTTCTTTTTCTTGCTATTTGGAAGCGCCAAGTCGTTCGTTTTCCTGCTTCTATGGTTTGGCACGCCTCTTGCTACTTTCATGGTGTGAATGCACGATCAACATGGAGGAGTGAGACCTATGTTCAAAAAAGAGAAGACAGGCTGGAAGAAGCTGTCTATGGTTGTAGTGGCGATGCTGGTCTTTGCAGGCTGCGCTACACAGCAGACCGCTCAACCCACCTCAACAGCGAATGAGGCCAAAGATAAAACAGCGAGTGGGGCAACGGGAGCAATCAATTTAGATTCCTACACCCCGCCTAGTATGGACAAGGTGCCAGAAGGGCCATTGGGAGAATCGATTAAGTATGGACATAAGTTAATGAATGAAACGAGCACAGTGATCCCTGAATACACAGGGAATAAGCTTTCCTGCTCCAGCTGTCACGGTAATGCAGGAATGGATGCGACCTCCCCATTAACGGGTGTCACCGCAGTCTATCCCCAGTACATTCCAAGGTCTGGAAAAGTGATTACTATTGAAGATCGGATCAATGGTTGCTTTCAACGAAGCATGAACGGAAAGCCATTGCCTTACAACAGCGACGAAATGAGAGCGATGGTTGCCTATCTGACATATATCTCAACAGATGTACCAGTAGGAATTAAAGAGCGCCCGTGGATAGAGAAAAATGATATGAAGAGCGTACCTCAACCGAATGTGGCAAATGGAGAAGCCCTCTTCCAAAAATCGTGTTTACAATGCCATGCTGCTGATGGATCAGGTACAGGTCCAAACTCTGGCCCAGCACTATGGGGGGATAACTCCTTCAATATTGGTGCAGGCATGGCTCGAATTTCCAAAGCTGCTGGCTACATTCAGCGTAATATGCCTTTAGGGGAAATGGGTGGCATCAAGCAAGGCTCGTTAACCGATCAAGAAGCTGCGGACCTAGCTGCCTATATTTTGTCCAAGCCACGTCCAGACTTTGCCAAAAAGGCACAAGATTGGCCAGCTGGAGGGGTTCCAAAGGATGTGCCGTATGAAGTAGATAGCGCCAAGAAGAAGCAATAGGAACTCAATATCGAACCCCAAAATGGGGGCTGTCCCAAAAGTTATAAAATGACGGAGGGATAGTCCTCTTTTTGATAAAATGGAAGGATCATTCACGACTATTGTCAAAAAAGGAGGCACAAAATGAGCAGAACCTTTCAAAAAGGCATTATTTTCGATATGGACAACACCTTGTTGCAATCCAGGATCGATTTTACCGAGATGAAGCGGGCCATTTTTCAACTATGGGTGGACAATGGGATCGTTTCCCCAACATTTGAATGGGAAAAGCATACCGCATCACAGCTCATTGAGATCGGGCGAAAAGCGGAGCAGATGACGTCAGAGTTGGAGCAAGCGATGTGGGATGCAGTAACCGCGATCGAGAAGGAAGGGATGCATGGTGCTGTTCTGGAGCAACACGCGGTAGAAGTGCTGGAGGAGTTGAAGAACCGCTACCAGCTGTATATCTTAACCAACAACGCGCATGCTGCCGCAATGGAGGCTTTGAACGAGACGGGAATCGCCTCCTACTTCGCTGAAATCGTCGCCCGCGAGCAGATGACGGCATTGAAGCCATCTCCCTCCGGCGTTCACTATATTCGCAGCCGAAAGCCAGATTGGCCTGTTTCGGCCTGGACGATGATCGGGGATTCGTGGATCGATGGCAAGGCGGCCTGTGATGGACAAGTTGCTTTTATTGCCTATCAAGGGAATGAGTTGGACATGGAGCGAAATGGTGTTGTGCCAAGAGCGTACATCAATGATTTGAAAGAACTCCTGACGGTCCTCGAAATGTGCGAGCAAGAGTAAAAGTGCACTTCTCCAATAAATGATTACAGACAATAGCGAAAAATATGCTATACTTTGCCTAACTGAATACCAGCCTTCAGGGTAGGGTGCAATTCCCGACCGGCGGTAATGACGAACGCACGTCTGAGCCCGCGACTCGCTATCGAAGCAGTTGATAGCGACTGACTTGGTGCAAATCCAAGGCCGACGGTACAGTCCGGATGGGAGAAGGTATTTGGAACGGCCTGTTTCGCTGTTTTTTTCAAAAAACGGTAGAAGCGAGGCTTCTTTCTGAACGCCCTGAGCATAATATTCATGGGCGTTTTTATTTTTCATAAAACTTCATAGCGACAATCTTCAGGGCAAGGTGAAATTCCTGACCGGCGGTAATGGCGTACGTACGTCTGAGCCCGCGACTCGCTGACCACGCTTGCAGCGACTGATCTGGTGAAAGTCCAGAGCCGACGGTACAGTCCGGATGGAAGAAGATTTTTTGCTTTCTTCATTTGTTTTTTCAAAAAACAGATGAGGTAAGGCTTCTTTCCGTATGCCCTGAAACGCTGTGAGGTTTCAAGGGCTTTTTGCGTTGTGTTGGCTGGAATGATGGAACAGAAAGGAGTGCGGTATGGAACAGGACAGCAAGTACATGGATCTGGCGCTGGAGCTGGCACGATCGGCACGAGGCCAAACCAGTCCGAATCCCATGGTCGGAGCTGTGATTGTGAAAGATGGAACCATCGTGGGAATGGGAGCGCATCTGCGGGCAGGAGAGCCCCATGCTGAGGTGCACGCACTGCGGATGGCTGGGGAAAAAGCGCAAGGTGCGACCGTATATGTGACGCTGGAGCCTTGCAGTCACTATGGGAAAACACCGCCGTGTGCAGAGGCATTGATCGCAGCTGATGTACGTCGTGTGGTTGTAGCTACGCTCGATCCGAATCCATTGGTGGCGGGACGAGGCATCGAGATGCTGCGGGCAGCAGGAGTAGAAGTGGCGGTGGGCGTGAGAGAAGAGGAAGCGAAGGCGCTCAATGAAGTCTTTTTCCATTACATCCAAACCAGACGTCCATTTGTGACGGTAAAGACGGCCAGTACATTGGACGGAAAAATTGCTTCGGTCACGGGACACAGTCAGTGGATTACTGGTGCAGAGGCTCGGGCAGAGGTGCATGAACTTCGCAGGCAGCATGATGCAATCCTGGTTGGAGTTGGGACGATTCTCGCTGATGACCCACTGTTGACGGCGCGCAAGGGAGAGCAGTGTTTTGGGAGCCAGCCAGTTCGCGTGATTTTGGACAGCCAATTACGTACGCCGCTGGATGCCCGTGTCGTTCAGAATACAGATGCGAAGACATGGATCTTTACGACAGATGCAGCCCCAAGGGAAAAGCAGGAGCTGCTTGCAGCAAGAGGAGTTAAGGTCATCACAATGGTAGGGCCAATTCTCGTGGAAAAGGTGCTGGATACGTTGGGGGAGCTGGGGATTACCTCGTTGCTTGTGGAAGGCGGACAGGAAGTAAACGGCTCCTTTTTGCAGGCGAGAGCGATTCAGAAGGTCGTGAGTCATATCGCGCTAAAGCTGATCGGAGGAAGCGGTGCACCCTCGCCGTTCGGTGGTCAAGGTTTTGCAACGATGGGAGAAGCAGTGCAGCTGACAAATGTCATGATCACTCCGATTGGGAAAGGCGATCTACAGATCAGCGGGTACCCACAATGGGAGGATCAGACGTAGCAGGTGAGGAGGAGAGAGCATGTTCACGGGACTGGTCGAAGAAGTGGGCGTGTTGGAATCGATTCAAGGGAACGAACAGGCGAGTCGACTGGTCATCCGCGCACAGCAGGTACTTGAAGGGGTGAAGCTCGGCGACAGTATCTCGGTCAATGGCATTTGCCTTACGGTTACTTCTTATACCAATCGTCAGTTTTGCGTCGATGTGATGCCAGAGACAATGAATAAGACGAGCTTGCGCAAATTACGCAGTGGACAGCGAGTGAATTTGGAAAGGGCGATGCGGCTGGGAGATCGATTCGGCGGGCATATCGTCTCCGGACATGTAGACGGGACCGGAATAGTTGCTTCACGAGAGGTGAATGCGAATGCAGTTGTGTTTCGGATTGAGGCCAAACCGCAGCTGTTGAAGTACGTCATTGCCCGTGGATCGATTTGCATAGATGGCATCAGTCTCACCGTGGTGGACGTAAGCGATAGCGGTTTTACGGTTTCGATCATTCCGCATACGCTGGCGAATACGAGTCTTGCAGACAGACGACCTGGGGACTTGGTGAATCTCGAAACGGATGTCATCGGCAAATATGTGGAGCGCTTGTTAGGTTATCAAAACCATGGCGGTACAGAAAAATCTGGCGGGCTCAGTCTAGCCTTTTTGCAGGAAAATGGCTTCGCGTGAGTAGGAGGGAGTAAGCATGTTTCATCGCATAGAAGAAGCATTGGAAGATTTGCGTCAGGGCAAGGCAGTCATCGTGGTAGATGATGAGGATCGGGAAAATGAAGGAGATTTTGTCTGCATGGCCGAAGCGGCTACGCCTGAAATGATCAACTTCATGGTCACGCATGGCAGGGGACTCGTGTGCGTGCCGGTGACAGAAGAGCACGCAACTCGCTTGCAGCTGGCTCCGATGGTGAATGCCAATACAGACAAGCAAGGAACGGCTTTTACCGTGTCTATCGATGAAGGGAGCACACACACAGGGATATCCGCTCACGAGCGCTCTCAAACGGTCTTGGCGATGCTCAATGAGCAGAAGACCGCAGAAGATTTCCGCAGACCGGGACATATTTTTCCGTTAATCGCGAAGTCTGGCGGTGTATTGCGCAGAGCGGGTCACACGGAGGCGGCAGTTGATTTGGCTCGCTTGGCGGGGGGCATTCCAGCGGGAGTCATTTGCGAAATTATGAACGAGGATGGCTCCATGGCACGTCTGCCGGAATTGGTAGAGATTGCACGCCGCTTTGAGCTCAAGCTGATTACGATTGCAGACCTGATAGCGTATCGGATGCGGACGGAATCCATGGTGAAAAAGGAAATCGAAGTGCAGCTTCCGACCGCCTACGGTGATTTTCGAATAGCGGCCTATACGAACGAGCTGGATGGCAAAGAGCATGTGGCTCTCATTAAGGGGGAGATCGGACCGGATGAGCCCATTCTCGTCCGCGTGCACTCGGAGTGCTTGACAGGCGATATTTTCGGGTCATACCGCTGCGACTGCGGTCCACAGCTGCACGCTGCATTGGAACAGATCGAAGCGAACGGACGCGGCATTTTATTGTACATGCGCCAGGAGGGCAGAGGCATTGGCTTGATTAATAAGCTCCGTGCCTACAAGCTGCAGGAGGAAGGCTTGGATACGGTTGAGGCCAATGAAAAGCTAGGATTCGCTGCTGATCTGCGAGATTACGGTATTGGTGCGCAAATTTTGCGGGATTTAGGTGTGCAACGCATGCGGCTTTTGACCAATAACCCACGAAAAATCCGTGGGCTTACTGGCTACGGTTTGACAGTAGAAGAACGGGTGCCGATTCAAATGCCGGAGCATCTGCACAATAAACAGTACCTGACAACAAAACAAGAGAAGCTGGGCCACCTGCTTCATCTGCACAGATAAGGAGAGGGAATAAGCGATGAGAACATTCGAAGGACATTTGGTTGGAACAGGTTTGCGTGTAGGGATTGTGGCAGGACGTTTTAATGAATTGATCGTAAGCAAGCTGGTCGGAGGGGCCCTTGATGCCTTGAAGCGTCATGGCGTAGAAGAGGAGAAGGTAGACGTGGCATGGGTTCCGGGGGCATTTGAAATTCCGTTGATCGCCAAAAAAATGGCGGAATCCGGTCGCTATGATGCAGTTGTTACATTGGGAGCTGTCATTCGTGGCTCCACTCCACACTTCGATTATGTCTGCAATGAGACCGCAAAAGGAGTCGCGTCCCTATCTTTATCCACTGGGGTACCCGTTATTTTTGGTGTTTTGACGACAGACAATATCGAGCAAGCCATCGAGCGAGCAGGAACCAAAGCAGGCAACAAAGGCTGGGAAGCCGCAACGGCAGCGATCGAAATGGCTAACTTATCTAAGCAGTTCGCCTAATCATTTCATATGGGTAGCGAGATAGTTCAACGGGGGCTTTGGCTCCCGTTTTCTATTTTTTTGGATAAAATCACCACGGGTAGGTCAAAGTAAGAAAGATTTTCCTGAAAAAAAGGGGGATCTAACGTGAAGCCGACTGATTGGTGGAGAGCGCAGGTAGAGGCCATACAAACAAAGCGGCGCATCAGTTCGGTACAAGCGCGGCGAAGTGAACAAATTACACCGGAAATGGTAAAACAGTGCATGCAAAACGTGGATGACCTCAGCAGCTTGTCATTGAAGATGAATGACGAAGAGGTACACGTTTTTTTTCTCGATACGCTGGTGGATGTGTCCCGGATTTATGAGAATGTCTTTCTTCCGTTGCAGCGTTCCGACGGGAAAGACCCGATGCAGGTGCTCCCTTTCTCACAGGAATGTCTTCTTGACGATATGGAGACGTTGATGAGTAACTTGCTACGCGGTCATACCATCTTGTTTTTCCTGGAAAGGGATCTCATTCTGCATGTGAATACATTTCAGGTCGCGCATCGTTCCATTACGAAATCCGAGACGGAGGCGACCGTCCTTGGACCGCAAGATTCCTTTGTTGAAATGCTGGAGATCAATTTGTCCTTGCTTCGGAGAAGACTGGCTACGCCTCATCTGAAAGTATCGAGCTACTCGATTGGCACCGAGGCGCACAACAAGGTAGCTGTGATTTATCTGGACAACATCGCGAGCGCAGAAAATGTGGAGCGCGTGAAAAAACGGCTCGACAATGTCATTTACCCTGGATTTGTCGGGATGCCTGTCTTAAAGCAAATGCTGGAGGATAAGCCGTACTCTCCGTTCCCGCAATTTGGCTTGACGGGTCGGCCTGACAATGCAACAGCAGCCTTGTTGGACGGCAGGATCGTGATCATGCTGAATGGCAGTCCGGATGCTGCTATCTGTCCGACTTCCTTTCTGGAGATGTTTAGTAGCCCCGAAGACTTTTACAATCGATGGTCAACGGCGAGCTTGCTGCGGGTGATTCGCTTTTTCGGTTTATTTATCACTATCATGCTTACCTCCAGCTATGTCTCTGTCTTGACGTATCATCCGGAAATGCTTCCACCCGCTTTGCTGACGATTTTGTCTGAATCGCGCAGTCGTGTGCCTTTTCCGCCAGTGATCGAGGTGCTCATTATTGAGCTCGTCATCGAGATTTTGAGAGAAGCAGGGATACGCATGCCGACTAAAATCGGTCAAACAATCGGTATCGTTGGCGGTATCGTGATCGGGACAGCCTCCGTACAAGCAGGGTTAGCCAGTAATATCCTGATCGTCCTTGTTTCTGTATCAGCGCTGCTTTCTTTTGTGCCACCCAATTTTTTGATGAGTAATGCGATTCGGCTCGTTCGCTATGGTTTTATCTTGATGGCAGGCGTATTGGGCATGTACGGCCAGATGCTGGCACTGTCGTTTTTATTCGCGCATTTGCTCAATCTGACTTCGCTCGGGACTCCGTACATGACCCCGGGAGTTCCGCGTCAATGGACCGATTTGATGAATAGTCTCGTACGTGCGCCATTGAGGTTTATCGTCAATCGAAACCGCATGTCCCGGGCAAAGCAAAAGCATGTCCGGCCAGTTGGGGAGGACTAAGGAGATGGATAGAGGGAGAATTCACAGCCTGAATCCGATCCTGGTAATCGGATTGATTATGAATACGATGGTGGGGGTCAATTTACTTGGACTGGCTCATTCTGCCAGCAAACTAGGCTACAATCTGTGGTGGTCTCCGATTCTGTTGGGATGCATCGTCAGCTTAACGTTAATTCCGATGATGGCCTTGTGCCGTCGCTATCCAGAGGATAATCTGTTTCGGATTCACGAAAAGCTTTTGGGAAAATGGCTGGGACGCTGTTTCAATATCTTGATTATCGTCTACGCCATTCTGAATGTATCTACCGCCAATGAAGGATATGTCAGGCTGGTGCAAACCTCCATGCTGAGCAATCAGACTGCCACATTGCCGTTGCTCGGATTGACTTTGACGATGGTCTACATTACAAATGGCGGCATCAAATTAATCGCGCGTTTTTGCCTGCTAACCTTCTTTTTTACGGGCTGGATGGTTTTTCTTTTGCAGTACGGATTTCAAAAGGGAGGATACACACATATTTTTCCTCTATTTAATACAGATTGGCGCAGTATAGCCGAAACCGTGCACAATTCTTACGCGAGTATGCTTGGGTATGAATTGGTCCTGTTTTTCTACCCGTATATCCAAGAGAAGAACAAGGCACACAAGCATGTGCTGATTGGGGTATGGATCGTGGTTTTGTTTTATGTCATGGTCTTGCTCACAAGCGTAGCTTATTTTTCCGAATGGCAAATGGAAAATCTTATATATCCCATATTGAATTTGTTTAAGGCTGTAGAGCTGTCTTTTTTGGAGCGGATCGAAAATCTCGGGATTGGTCTCTGGGTCTTCCTCATTCTCAGCACGAGTACGGGATATTTGTGGGTTGCACGTACAGGTCTTGAAGAAATGGCAGAAAAGACTCGGCTATGGCATTTGCTTTTACCGACCATTATTTCGTTTTTATTCATTGTAGGGCCATTATCTGTAGAAAAACAACGCTACATTTATGACAAAGTGACTGTTTACATAGCCTATGGATTGATCTTATGGCCTATTTTTTTGTTATTGCTTCATTCCTTGAGGTTCGGTAGAGGAGAGCGGGTATCATGAAGAGGGCAAGCTGGTTCATTGTTACGGTTATCCTCTTATTCAGCCTTTGCGGGTGCGGACGCGAACTCGAACTCGAACGGCCATCACTGGAAGACATGGCCATGATTGGGGTTATGGGCTTCGATTATGTAGATCGTGAAAAAATAGATGTCACCGTATCTGTACCGGTTCCCTCCAAAAATAAGGAATCCACGCAGGTATACTCGACTTTTGCTTCGATGACGAGCGAGGCGATGCTGAATCTCGCGACAAAAGCAGAGAGGACCATGTCTCTCTCTCAATTGCGTGTGATTTTGTTCAGTGAAGAATACGCCCGCAAAGTAGGGATCGGAAAAGTCATCCTTGATCTCTACCGCAATCCGATTGTAGGAGAAAATGTATACATTGCCGTCGTACAAGGAAAAGCGAAAGATGTCATCAAAAAAACCTATAACCACAGGCCGGAAATCAACACGTATTTGAACAACTTGCTTCGTCCGCGAGTGGAAACGGCCTTTTCGTCTTTTGCGACCATTCACGATTTTGTTTTTATGATGACCAGCAACACGATGGACCCCAATCTTCCTTATCTCATTCACAGAGACGGAGAGATTCAGATCACCAAGGCTGCCCTTTTTCGAGTGGACAGGATGATCGGAATGTACTCACAGCGAGAGGGGAAGCTGGTTCAGGGCTTTCTGGGAAGAGAACGCTTGCCACGTATGAGCTTCGAGTTCCAGCACGAGACGAAAACAGGTAAAAAACAAAGGGAAAAGGTCGTCTTCGATTTTGTGCGGGCAAAAACGAAAGTAAGAAGCGAAGGCAGCCTGAAAAAGCCTGTTATCCACATCGATCTTAAGGTAAGAGGAATGCTGGTAGGCTATTCAGGCAACAAGGATTTGGAGAAGCGGGCTCAATTTCGGACCTTGATTCAAGAGCTTGAGAAACGGATCAAAAAGGAAAGCATGGAGATGTTGGTGCGTTTTCAAAAGCAAGGGGTTGACCCGGCGCAGCTAGAGGAGAGCATTCGCCAAAAATATTATGGCAAATGGACACGCGAAACGGGTCTCGCCCTATATAAAAAAGCGAAATTTAATGTCAGAGTTCATGTGGATATCGTTGGTTTTGGGACACTGAAATAAGGAGCAGCAGCATTCCGGCGTGGTTAGAACAGACGCCTGAATTCGCGCCAGATCGCACCCAAAGTCCGGCGATTTACATTTTGGAGCTTGCCGTGTAACAGGTTCGTCAAACCGATGAAGGTGAGCTCTTGATCTTTCGTATACGGATACCAGTTGAACTCGCGTTTGCGCTTGCCCGGATCATGGATGACAGAGATGCTGTGCGTAAAGGCTTGCAGTCCTGAAGGTCCACGATAACGACCAATACCGCTCTGTTTGACCCCGCCAAAAGGAAGATGGGGATTGGCGTAGCTGATAATGACGTCATTGATGCACACATTGCCGCTGTCGATCTGACGAGCTACGCGATCCGCTTTTGTTTTATCGGCTGACCATACGGAGGCATTCAGTCCGTACGGTGAGCTATTAGCCAGGCGAACAGCCTCCTCTTCGGTGGAAAAAGTCATGATGGGCAGCACTGGACCAAAGGTCTCTTCCCGCATGATTTTCATTTCAGTCGTCACGTTTGTGAGAATGGTCGGCGCGATATACATGCTGTCAGAGGAAGGAAGTCCTCCGGTGACTGAAGTCGCGCCCGCAGCCAGTGCTTCGCTCACATGCTCACGGATAATGCCGATTTGTTGGGAAGACGTCATCGAACCGACCTCGGCCTCATTCGGATAGCTTTGGCGCAATGCTTTTGTTTTTTCAGTGACTAGTTTGAGAAACTCAGGATATACCTTTTCATGGACAAAAAGACGTTCAACAGACATACACACCTGTCCAGAGTTCGTAAAAGCCCCCCACACCGCGCCATTTGCTGCCCGTTCCAAATGAGCGTCTTCAAATACGATCATCGGGTCCTTCCCGCCCAGCTCCAATTCAACAGGGATCAAATGCTCCGAAGCTGCTGCCATAATTTTTTTGCCTGTCGCAACAGAGCCTGTGAAAAATATTTTATCTGGGCGCGCAGCTACCAGCGCCTGTCCAGCTTCGCGTCCTCCATGCAGGACGGTTACGACTCCAACTGGCATAGAAACAGCGGAAAAAACCTCTTCCATAAGCAGTCCGGTAGAAGCAGTCACCTCGGAAGGTTTTAAAATAACGGTATTGCCTGCTACCAGCGCAGAT
This sequence comes from Brevibacillus sp. AF8, assembly GCF_021270385.1. Lineage (NCBI taxonomy): Bacteria > Bacillati > Bacillota > Bacilli > Caryophanales > Paenibacillaceae > Brevibacillus > Brevibacillus sp. AF8. The sequence continues at coordinate 81,310 of NZ_JAGQDN010000005.1, forward strand.
AATACGGGAATAATGGCAAGCTGAAACGGATAATTCCACGGAGAAATGACCGCGACGACACCCATCGGCTTGTAGTGGATATACGATTTCTTCGGCCATAGTACGATAGAGGTTGGTACTGGCTGATCGGCCAGCATCTGATAGGCATGTTTTTCATAAAAGCGGATCGTGTCGACAGTGACGAAAATTTCGGTCATATACGCTTCCAATGTAACTTTTCCGGTAGCCTCACTAATTTTTCGGGCGATTTCTTCGCCGTGATCGACTAAATAGTGCCGCAACCGTGTCAAATAGTCCAGACGCTCGGCCAACGATGTCGTGGACCAAGCTGGAAAGGCAAGACGTGCACGTGCCATCGCGTCTTCTACTTGTTCTGGAGTCGCTTCCTGTAAAGCGCCAAGCAGCTCTCCAGTGGCGGGATTTTGCATGGACAGGACTGCCATCCTAATTCACCTCGATTCAGGAGATAAAGATTCAGAAGAGAAGAGTGTATCCATCAAATGGGCAAAGGCCAGTTCAAAATGAGCAATCGCTTCTTCTGGCTTCTGCAAGTCATCGAGCAAAAATTGAAAAAGGAATCCGTCGATTGCAGAGTAGATGAGTGAGATTGCGGAGTTTTCGTCAATGGTCAACGGTGATTGTTCTTCGCGCTGCAACCGTACGAGCATACGAGAGATGAGCTGATGCAGACGGGCTCGAATGATTTTTACCTGTTCACCAAAGGCGGCAACGTACATGGCCTGTACCTGCAAGTCATACCAGAGCCGATGCAGATTTCGATCCTCTTGTAGACTACGGCACAGGACACGGGCTAGAGCTGCTGACCATTTTCCAGATGGAGCTGCGAGCACTTCGCGTTCCAACTCCTCCATAAAACGTCCCTTGTAGCTAGAGATAACAGCGAGCAAAAGCTCTTCTTTGCTTGCAAAGTAATAATGCAGAATGCCAAGTGAGACGCCAGATTCCTTGGCAATGTCGCGCAAGGAAACATGAGCATACCCTTTTTCAGCCAAACAAGCAGTCGCTTGCTCAATCAAAAATGCCCGTTTTGCTTCGGCTTTTTTTGGGGTAGTCACTTTCTCACCTCGTTTTTGGACGACTGTCCAGTTTTTCTGTTTTTATTGTATTTTTACGGATGATGTCTGTCAATGAGAGAGCTGCCCATAAAAAAGAAGCGGCTTCATTACCGCTTCCTTTGCCGCTCCCAGCGTCGTAAATACGGATAAGGATCAAATGACCAATCCGCGCCACCTGTTTCTCTGTACATCCCGTAGTGCAGATGGGGAGGGAATTTTCCTGAAGTACCAGGCTTCCCATAACCAGAACTGCCGACATATCCGATCACTTCACCCGGTTCCACGATGTCACCCGGCTTCAATCCCTTTTTAAACGAGGACAGATGTGCGAAGTAATGATACACATTGCCCATGTCACGCATGCCGATCCTCCATCCGCCATACCTGTTCCAGCCGAGTACCTCAATGACTCCATATGCTGTGCTGAGTACGGGAGTGCCGTGACTGGCAAAAATATCGGTCCCCTCGTGGATGCGACGACCACCCCAGCCGCGTGGCGCTCCCCATGTACTGCGGTAGCTGTATTCGTACCTCGTGGGGATAGGAAAATGCCGCTCTTCTAGGGCCAGGTGCTGGTACTTTGCATACACCTGCGCGAACTGCCTGATCGTCTTCACGGACCGATCTCGCTGGTAGTAAGACCAGAGACCAATTTGCCAATCTTCATCGGAAAAGCCGTATTGAGATAGGTAATGAATGAAAGTAGTGAGTGCATCGAGATCGTTGTGTCGATCCGCTAGCCCATCGCCGTCGCCATCCATCCCGACCCCTTGAAAAAACTGAATGGATACCGGATTCGTATCTTCTGCATCGGGATTGAACGCACCTGCCCAACGATCGCTTGGAATGTCCACGGCTGTTAGCCGCGAGACGTTTTCTTGCTCCTGCTTCTTCTTGCGTATTTTCATGGTTCGCTCGTATTGATCAATGGCTGCCAAGTAATTCCATGGGATGCCGTACATCGATTCCAAGCGGAAAAAGAGTTGCAAGCGTTCTTGAAAAACCGGGTCTTGTCCTTTGGCGGACGGAGCGATTCCGGCGGCGGATTCTAGTGGCGAAATAGCTGCAACCACGCACAAGCTGATCTGAATGATTAGGCGGAAAACTCGCATGCCGTCTCCCTCCAGCTTCTAGTCTTTTGCTGTAGTTTCTGCCAGTTGGAGTGGATTATCCAAGATACTTTTGGAAGAGCTTTTGGTTGTTATCGAGGAAAGTTTTGTAAATTTGCGGCAAAATGAGGCAGGAGCAAACCATATCGTCAAAGAATTGAAATCAAGAGGAGTGTATTCCTTAAAAATCGCCATGAGGAGGCTGTGTGATGAGCAAAAAAGTGTTGATTGTAACAGGCGACGCTGTAGAGGCACTGGAGGTTTTCTATCCGTATTACCGCTGCTTGGAAGAAGGGTATGAAACGGTCATTGCAGCACCCAGCGTGAAAACCCTGCACACCGTTTGCCATGATTTCGAAGCACACAGTGAGACGTACACTGAAAAGCCCGCTTATCAGCTTCCCGCCCATGTTGCATTCTCAGACATTAACCCTGAGGCGTTTGACGCCTTGATTATCCCGGGGGGACGAGCACCTGAGCATATCAGGCTCAATGAGCATTTGAAGCCGATTGTGGCGCACTTTTTCGAGACGAACAAGCCAGTCGCAGCCATCTGCCATGGCTCCCAAGTATTGACCATCGTTCGCGAGCACTTAGCCGGTCGTGAAATCACAGCTTACCAGGCTTGCAAACCCGACGTAGAAGCGTGCGGAGCGATCTACCAAACGGAAACGCTCCATGTCGATGGCAATCTTGTTTCCGGACATGCATGGCCAGACCTGCCAGGCTTCATGCGTGAATTCCTCCATTTGCTCAAGTAAACAACCAGTCCTCCAAACTTCCGTCATTGCTGGCGGAAGTTTTTTCGTTCTGACAGATGCTTTTCATCCAGCCTTTTCCTCTGTATCATAAAGGGAAAGTATGTTCGTCTGTTTTATGTGAGGAGTGGAATTGATTGTGCTGTCATTTATCCATACAGCGGATGTCCATCTGGATGCGCCGCTTCAAATGTTGGGGGAGCGTTACGAACTGCGTCAGGATGATTTTCGTCAAACGATGAAAAGAATCCGTGACCTCGTTCGCGAAAAGGAAGCAGACTTCTGGCTCATAGCCGGAGATTTGCTGGAATACCACGGAGGAAGACGATCCACTGCGATGTTTTTACGCGATCTTTTTTCCAGCATCGCACCAATCCCTGTCGTGATCGCACCTGGCAATCACGATCCGTGGCGAGCGGATTCGTTTTATCAAACATTGGAATGGCCGGGGAACGTCTACTGGTTTACACCCGAGTGGGGCGTGTATGAATTTCCCGAAAAGTCATGCGTGATCTACGGCTGGGGCTTCGGACAGCCACATGTGTATGAGTCGCCACTCGATACGTTTCCAGGCAAATTGGGAGGGTATGCCCATCATCTGATGGTTTTGCATGCCAGTGTGCTTTCCAATTCAGGAAATGAAGAGCATCATCCGTATGCGCCTGTCACCTTGCAGCAGCTCGTACAGACGGGCATGGACTATGTTGCGATGGGACACATCCACAAGCCGGAACAATTCATGCATCCTGTCAAAAAACAACCGCTTGCCGCTTATCCAGGCTCTCCGGAAGGGCTGACGAGCAAGGAAGCGGGAGAACGACATGTTTTGTATGGAGAACTGGATCATGACGGCAGATTGCAGCTCACGGCGATTCCTGTCCAGTCACGCAAAATTCAAAAGCTGGAAATCAAAGCGAATGGAGTCGAAACGACTGAGCAGCTCATTGATCGGATGGAGGAGCAACTCGCAGAGGAAAAGGATTCCGCTATCATGCACATCACGCTGACAGGGGAACGCGCAGCCCATTTTCAGCCTCCCTTGTCTGTCCTTCAACAGCGATTTTCACGTTTTTTTGTGCTGCAGCTGACAGACCGGACCTGGCCTGATGTAGATGAGGACAAGCTGATCGCAGATGGTGGCGTCTGGGGGAGATGGCTTTCCAAGCTGGCAGAGGCGGAGGCCCGTGCGCAAAATGAGGACGAACGAGAAATCGTCAGGTTAGCGAAGCAAGAGGCTTTGGCTCGGATTGGAGGAACCATTCGATGAAAATGGAGGAGCTAGTGCTAAGGGGCTTCGGAAAATGGCAGGATGCTACCTTCCGTTTTGCTCCAGGCATCAATCTGTTTTATGCCCCGAATGAGTCAGGAAAATCAACCATCCTTCATGGGATATTCGCTGCCTTGTATGGGATGAAGCGCGATTACGTCAAATCGTCGCGATACTTGCCCGAATATGAAAAGTACCGTCCGTGGCAGAGTGGCTCGTATGAAACGATCATTACATACAAATTAGCGGGCAGAACCTATCGTCTGCACCGTCAATTGACGAAGGAACGAGAGGAGGCGCGCCTCTTTTTGGACCCGGAATGGACGGAGCTGACTGATCTTTATTTGGAAGACAGGCGCAAGGAAAGGAATTTTATTGAAAAGCATACGGGCCTTACACGCAGTCTATTTACGGATTTGACGTGGATCAGGAGAGAACCGCTTCAAGCGGCTGAGCATTTGATTCCGACCTTTACGACTGCGGAAGAAGCCAATCCGGCTGTCCAACAAATTTTGGCGGAGCTGGATCGAGAGATTGCCCTCATCGGCAAAAAAGAACGGGCCGAAAATACACTTTTGGGAAAAGCCGCTACGAAGGTGGCGCAAAAAGAGCAGGAGAAGGAAAACGCAAAGGCAGCTTGGCGAACGATCAGCCAACTGACGCTACAAATAGCGGAAGCCACAGAAGAATGCCAGCAATTGGAACTGCGCCGCGAACGATTGCAGCAGCGTCTGGATCGCTCAACTGGACAAGCAAAAGCGTTGCAGGAACGATGGCAACGAAGCTATGCTCCCGTCAGTCAACAAGACTGGTCGTGGTGGGAGCAAACAGCTCGTTCAGAGGACGAGTTGGCCATTCATGAAGAGGCAAGACGAGCTCTCACTCAGGTAAACATGCAGACGGTAACTGTACACCAGGGGGATGACCAGCTCATTCCCTTACAACACGATTATGAAAAAGGAACACAATTGCTCAGACAGCGAGAAGCATTGCATATTCGTTTGGCGACATTGGCTGTATCCGCCCTTTCTTCAAGTCCGCGAAGATCAGCATCACGCAGCACCCGACAAGGCAATCAGGCAAAAAGGAAGCGCGGGGCTGCCCTTATGTGGGGCGGCGCAGGGATATTGTCTGTTCTCGGGTTAATCGGCTTCGTGAGTGGACATCCCATTCTGGGAGGAATTTCTGCGACTGCCGCTTTGTTGCTGTTCGGCTTTGGGGTTTTCTTGTTGCGAGTAGGCGCAAGTACGGGCGGAGCCAAACAGACAGAAGATCATGATGCGGTACAGGAAAGTCAAAGGATACAAGAAGAGATCGCCTCCATCGATGCTGAAATCGCCATACTCGTTCAGAGATGGGGGGCGAGTAATTGGGATACATTTTTGGAAAGACGGGAAGAGCTACTGAAAAGCACAAGCAAACAACAATCTGAGCATCTTCTATCGGAAATGGAGAAAACGAAGCGGGAGGCTGATCTGTCTGCAATCTGGGGTGAGGGACTTCGGAACTTGCTGGATCAGGAAAAAACCGCGCTTGAGACCGAGCAAGGAAAATTACGCATCGAGATAGTGGAGATTGAGGAGAGACTACAGGAGCTGCGAGAACACATGGCCAGAGGACATGGGGAGATGGCGGTTCATGAGAGCCTGTCATTAGCTCGCGCGACAGATGAGCTTGAGGAAGCGCAGGCAGCACTTCGTCAGCTGCAAAATAAGCGAGATGCTCTTCAGCTGGCACGGGAAATGTTGCAGGAGGCAGTAGGGGAATGGCAACGAGATAGCACACCCGCTGTGAATCAGCAGGCTTCGGAGATCATCGGGCATATTACAGGGGGAGCGTATCGGGATGTCAGACTCGATCCGCGTGACGGATTTGCCGTTCGTTTGCTTGATCCGACCAACCAAATGGTGCTCGAACAGGCTCAATGTTCCACTGGGACCGCCGATCAGCTATACCTTGCCCAGCGCTTGGCATTGGTGCATCATGCCAAGCAGTCGGAGCCATTGCCGCTCTTTTTCGATGATCATTTTGTCCATTATGATGAAGAGCGTCTGCATCGAACGCTTGACTATATCGCGATGCTGGCACAAGAACATCAAGTGTTTCTTTTCACCTGTCATGAGCGAGAGCTGCGCATACTTGGGCCATTGCTTCATAAAGGGAACCGCCATGCCGTGCATCGGATCGGGTAATTGTTTCCGGGGGAGGAAAGAGGTTGCCCCTCCGAAATCCAACCTCTATAATGGAGATTGTTATTGTCTTGTACCATGATGTCACATGAGGAGTGAGCCCTATGACGCAACGCAAGCCGGAGTGGCTCAAGATCAACCTTGTTTCAGGATCAGAACTAGCCAGCTTTAAAGAGCTTAAGCAAACCATGCGCACGAAGACGCTACATACCGTTTGTGAAGAAGCAAAATGCCCCAACATTCACGAATGCTGGGCAAGCGGTACAGCAACTTTCATGATTTTGGGTGATATATGTACCCGTGCCTGTCGGTTTTGTGCAGTAAAAACTGGACTACCTACGGAGCTGGATACAGCCGAACCAGAACGTGTAGCAGAAGCAGCCGAACAAATGCGTTTGAAGCATGTCGTTGTGACTTCCGTTGCTCGTGATGATTTGGCAGATGGAGGCGCACAGATTTTTGCCGATACGATCCGTGCGATTCGTCGTCGACTGCCGTTTGCCTCCGTAGAAGTATTGATTCCCGATTTTATGGGGAACTGGGATGCGCTAAAAGTGGTCATGGATGCAAAGCCTGACGTACTAAACCACAACATTGAGGCGGTTCGCCGAATGTCAGATCGCGTACGGGCAAGAGCCAAATACGATCGGACGCTGGAACTGTTGAAAAAGGCGAAGGAATTCCAGCCGAGCATTCCGACGAAGTCCAGTCTGATGATTGGGGTAGGCGAGACGATGGAGGAAATCATCGAAACGATGGATGACCTGCGTGCTGTCGATGTCAACATCATGACGATTGGTCAGTATTTGCAGCCGACCAAGAAGCATTTGAACGTAGAGAAATTTTACCACCCAGATGAATTTGCTCGCTTGAAGGATGAAGGAATGAAGCGTGGTTTTAGCCACGTGGAGTCAGGGCCATTGGTGCGTAGTTCGTATCACGCTCACGAGCAGGCGAGTGCCGCGAAGGAAACGATTGCGAAAGAATCCATGCCGAAAGCGCAATAATAAGTAACCCCCTCAGCCGCCCAATTCGAGCGGAAATGAGGGGGTTTTTTACTACCGGGGGAAGGGCTTTAGCGACTGGTTGTTGCCTTTGCGTTATGAGATGTTCCACCCATACGCTTGACGAGTGTGTCAATGCTTTTCGCATCTTCTGTACGCGCTGTACTCACGTTGCTGGAGCGACTTGCTACACGAGCGATTTCTTGGATGTCATTCGGATTATCGGTGACATACACTTTGTAATAGCGTGGTGACACCGATTCGGCGTTCATTCTTGCCTGTTTTTTCGCTGTGTGCGCATCTGCTCCTTGTGTGTGTAAGCCGACAAAAACTTCTTTGTCCGTTACCAAGACGGTAGAACGCTGTACGCCAGGGCAGCTGGCAGTGACATTTCCTACAGCTTTTGCCAATGCTTCACGGTCTACATAGACGTTGGCGACACTGGCAGTTCTCACATGCTGACGATCCGTCTGCACATAGCCCATGCGTGGCATTCCAGTTTGCATGACACCTGCTCCACCACGGTTTGTACCATGCTGCTGATAAATAGAATGGTGTGTACCAGTTGGCGCATTGTAAACACCTGTGGTACCCATACCAGCTTTATGATCCGTAAAGGCATTGTACGGTCTCATTCCACTCGTGTAGGCATTGTAGTTGTTTACATGCGGGTAAGTACCATTTGGATATGCACCATAGTTATACCCAGCATTGTTGGTCAGTCCCATGCCATTGCGGACGTGAAGTCCATCACGAATGCCGTCGTAGTTGCGGACGTGGAGCCCGTCGAAACTAGTGGTTCCAGCACCAGTGGTGTAATTACGATTATGGTGGTACCCGTCAAAGTTCGTCGAGCGCATGCCATCGTAGTTACGGACGTGCATTCCATCAAAATTTCGAACGTGCGGAGCAGACTGGTACGACATAGTCTTGTTCGGATGCGTGTAATTAGGCGCAGCATTGTTGTTACAACCAGAAGCCAAGAGCACAATACCTGCAATTGCAGGATACAACCATGTCTTTTTCAATGGTAACACCCCCTACACGATAGAATGTCCAAAGGTACAGGTCAGTTATCGTGGGAAATTTAGCTCATGTTACGCGAAATATGATAAGATGGACATAGTATACATGCGTAAGGAGGAAGCGAGTTTGATTCGCACGCAAGCCGGTACTTATGAAGTCATGGAAGTAAATCGAGACGGCTGGAACCTTGAAGCGTTCAAGGAGCGCTATAGCGACATCCTCGACAAGTACGATTATATTGTAGGGGACTGGGGCTATGGTCAGCTTCGTCTTCGTGGGTTTTATACTGACGCTAATCGCAAAGTACCGTTCGAGCAGCGGATCGCCGCTTTGGATGAGTACCTGCATGAGTTCTGCAATTTTGGTTGTCCGTACTTCGTTTTGCGCAAGGTAAAAGCAAATGTCGGCAACAGTGACGACCAAAGCGGGCAAGACGAAGCTGGCTTTGATGTCATCATTGATATTCGTCAGGACATTCCTCGTGAAGAGGGTGGCTCTTCGCCTTATGTAGAACGAAAAGAACGCAGACGCTATCACCCGCGTCAAAATAAACAGGATCGCCAGAACAATGCTGGCGCTGATCGCAATGGGGCAGGTAGAAACGAACGCGGGGAGAAGCCAAAGTTCCAAAAGGATCGCCCCGATAAAAACGGTAAGGACTCCAACTCGCGAGAGCGCCGTCCCAATCAATTGAAACCCAATCGTGAACGCGATAAAGTCCCAACAGGACCAAACGCACCGAAGCGCGATTCCTAAAAACGCTAAAAAGAGCCCTGTATGCTAGGGCTCTTTTCGTTTTTCGATTTAATAACCTCCGCCAAAACCTTCAGGGGTTCAAAAACCACCGGGTCCACCGAAACCACCGGGTCCACCGAAGCCACCAGGTCCACCGAAACCACCAGGTCCACCGAAACCACCGGGTCCACCGAAACCGCCGGGTCCACCGAAACCGCCAGGTCCACCAAAACCACCGGGTCCCCAACCAGGCCAGCCCCATGTGGGCCAATAACCAGGCCAGCAAGTACTGCATCCCCACCAAGGATATGGCTGTGGGACGACAACGACCTCAGGACCGCGTCTTCTACGGAAAAAAACTGGATGAGCCTGATCTTCTGGAATGTATTGAAAATCCTGGTCTGCTGAGTAATAAGGTGGCTGGTCATATTGTGCAGGAACAAAGTGGTTTTGATCGTATTCGTTTGAATCATATTGAGTTTGATCGTATTGGTTTTGTTCATAAGTTTGGTCGTATGGATAAGATTGCATGATGCGATTCGCACTCCTCTCGTTATCTGTCTGTGCATCTGTGCAGTAGCAGTATACGAGGCATACGCCTGTAAGGAGCATTGTCCCGCAGGAAATGGGCGGGGGCTTCAAATAAAAAAGGAAGAGCCCGCAATAGCTCTTCCTTTCGGTGAATTAGATAGCTGCTTCCAAAAATGCTTTCAATTCTTCGGCTTCACGCTCATTCAAGTTGAACGCGAATTCCAGATAGCCTTCTTCTTCCAGATCATCATGTCCAATAATAGCGGAGCGTCCATTTTGAATGTTGATGACAATCGCCTTTCCATAAAAACGGTTAGTCGTTGTAATCGCCAGGTCAAAACGAGTAGCTTCGCCCGTGAAGCTGACGAAGCGCGTTCGAGTATCCTCCGCTTCGTCGTACAAGTAGAACAAATCGTTTGCCATATGGGTGTCCCTCTACTTCCATAAAAGATTTGGTTTGTGTTCGGTATTGTGTACAGCGCGGACAAAGCGAATGGTTTTGGTTTGGGCACGCATGACGATCGAGTGAGTTTCCACCATATCATCACCGAGGTAGCGCACGCCTTGCAACAGCTCTCCATCAGAAACGCCTGTTGCTGCAAAAATGGCATCATCGCCTTTTACCAGATCGTTCAGCGTCAAGAGCTGCTCTGGATTGTCGAGCCCCATTTTGATGCAGCGCTCGCGCTCGCTGTCGTTTTGCGGCTTGAGCTGGGCTTGCATGTCGCCACCCAGGCACTTGATCGCTGCGGCACTGATCACACCCTCTGGTGCACCACCGATACCCAAGAACAAGTCAATCCCTGTATGCGGCAGACAGGCAGCAATCGCAGCACCCACATCGCCATCTCCAAAAAGCTTCACTCGCGCACCCTTTTCACGAATGGCGTCAATAATCGCCTGATGGCGGTCGCGTTCCTGAATAATGACCGTCACATCTTGCACGCGCTTGTTGTTTGCTTTTGCTACAACCTCTATCATTTTATCCACGGGATCGTAAAGGTTGATTTGTCCGGCAGCACGTTTGCCGACGGCCATTTTCATCATGTACATGTCTGGTGCATGCAACAGTGTTCCACGGTCCCCGATGGCGATAACAGACATGGCATTGTTGTGACCCTTGGCGACAATCGTCGTTCCTTCCAGCGGGTCAACCGCCACATCTACCTCAGGCCCGCCTGCTTCCGGGTTACCGAGCTTTTCACCGATATAGAGCATGGGGGCCTCATCCAGTTCACCTTCGCCAATAACGACGGTACCCCTCATGTTGATCGTGTCAAACATGGCGCGCATGGCGCTGGTCGCTGCTCCATCTGCTTCATTCTTTTTCCCGCGTCCCATCCAGTGAGAAGAGGCAAGTGCAGCCATTTCCGTTACCCGCACAATTTCCAGAGCCAATTCGCGTTCCACAGTGTGTTCCTCCCCTTATGCTTGCCGACAAAAATTCACCCCATCATTGTAACATAAAGTGAACGATCAAAAAGTCGTCTTTTCAGCACCGAACGTGATTCGTGACAGGTCGTACAAATTTGGTATACTGAGGGATGAAAAGAGGTGAAACCGGTGAGCAATTCCTATTTGCAGGAAGGGGAATTGGTGCTTCTCGTCCTGGTGCTAACATTTGTGTTTACCGTTTACTACTCAAAACGCAAATCAAAAAAGCGAAAGTAAGGAGAAATATATGTACGACGTGAATACAAAACGAATCGACCAAGTATTGGAACATATGTCTCGTATGCTGGATCTGTTGGACAAGCTCAGCGAACGAGGGGCCAAAGCGGTTTTGGCAGATGAAGTAGCTGTTGCAGCGATGGAGCGAGCCCTGCACTTGTCTATCGAAGGAATAGTGGATGTCGGAAATGCACTGATCGATGGATTCATTATGCGAGATCCAGGTAGCTACAGCGACATCGTGGAAATTTTGCGGGATGAGCAAGTCATCACGGATGAACAGGCTTTGATCCTGACGCGTGTGACCGATTTCCGCAAGCATCTGGTCAATGATTATACAAGTGTGCCGGCTAATGAAATGTACAGCCTGGTAGAAGAAGCTGCTGGTACCATTCGTCAGTTTGAGCCACAGGTGAGAGCCTTCTTGAAAAAAGAACTGTTTTAAAAAGTGTTTTCAATCCATCACCAACGTAGCGGATATTTTATACAAAAGACTTTCGTTTGTTTACTAAAACGTCTTCATCCACTACAATAGGGAGAAAGGACGGTGATACGTATGACAAACGAAGGAACGTCCACTCGTGATCAAATCCTGCACATGCTCAAGGTCAAAGGTTCACTCCCTGTCAGCGACATGGCCGTCGAGCTAGGGATTACTGAAATGGCGGTACGGCGTCATTTGAACACCCTGGAGAGAGATAATTTGATCAAGTCTACGCTTGTTCGCCAAGCGATGGGACGCCCAACGAATGTTTATTCATTGTCGCAGGAAGCAGACGAACTGTTCCCGCGCAATTATTCTCATTTGACATTAGATTTTTTACAGGACATAAAGGAAATCGATGGTTTGTCCAAAATCGAAATGCTATTTAGACGCCGCGAGAATCGCTTGGAGGAGAATTATCGCTCCCACATGCAAGGCGACTTGGAAAACCGTGTAGCCAAGCTTGCCGAGTTGCAAAACGATAAAGGCTACATGGTGGAATGGGAAAAGGACGAAAATGGAGACGGCTATCGGATTCAGGAGTTCAATTGCCCAATCTCGCAAGTAGCCCGTGAATTCAACCAAGCGTGTAGCTGTGAGCTTTCCTTGTTCCGTCGGGTTTTGAAAGCCAATGTCGAGCAAACCACGTGCATGGCAAAAGGCGGAGACAAATGCGTGTTTCACATTAAGGAAGCGAAATAAATAGCCATAGCGAAGGTCCACTCAAGTCCGGGTGGATTTTTTCTTTTGTTTACTGGATTTTCCTGATATTGGGAGGATGGTGTAATACATTGGTGGTATTGTAATATGAAATTTAAAAAAGGAAGAAAACACCTCATGAAGAGATCATTCTCCATCATATTTGGTTTATCCCTCATTTTGGCCTCTTGTAGCACAACATCGTCGGAGCCTACGCATAATCAATTCCAAATTACTTTGAGCGACGTATTCAAACATCAACACACATCCTCTGTCTATCAGTTTGAACTTATTACGAAAGAACTCTCCAATGTAAAAGACAAAGAGAGGTTGGCATATTTATCAGGAATGATTGATAGCTATTTGATTCCAAACCCCCTTTTCCTTCCATCCATTATTTTTAACAATGAAGAAACAAAAGAGATCATTACCGATGAACAATTACAGTCCGATATCGTGACGTTGTACTGGAATAAAAAAGAATATCTAAAAAAGATTCAGTCATTAGTAAATGAGAATAACCTTATGGAGATCCAAGGGAAACAAGATGAATTCAAGAAACTTAGTGAACTTATGGGGAAAATAAATGATGATCGGCTTTTCAGTAAAGATAAGCAAAAGGTTGATTCATTTAAGAAAGATCTAGAAATTGTTATTCAGGCATTCCCAAAATAAGAAAATGATATTTTATAGAATCAAAAACAAGGGAGGTAGAGGATTGGGTTAGGGTCCTGTGCCTTTTTTTCTATAATCAAGCAGGCATTAAGTACCTTTTTTCGTCATTCTCGCAATCTTAATGTTGGTTTAATGTTTTCTTTATGTTGGACATTTATTATTTGTGGTGTAAGAAAACAACCAAACACACATGAAAACAATTGAAAGGTGGAGTGATATCAGGAAAATACTAGAAAACCGGATAGCCGTCTTGACGAAAAACAGATGAGGAGAAATCCGTAATGAAAAAAATGGTATCTAGTATAGCTGCTTCTGCCATTTTGTTGGGTGGAATTCTGCCAGTCGTTGATTCCGCTCATGCAAAAGACAAATTTTCTGAGAAAAAGATGACGATGACATTTGACGTGATCAGTGACATCCAGGGAGACCTCAGAGATTTTAGTCACGTTTTGCAAGACATCGATGAGGAAAATCCAAAGTCCAAAGCGCTAATCATTAACGGTGATATTACTCCTCGCGGTTACGATTTTGAATATCAAGCCGTACAAGATGTGCTCGATAAAAATCCTCATCCTGAAAATGTGTGGTACAGCATCGGTAATCATGAGTTTTATGTGCCGAAGTGGAAGAATCCCCAAACGCTTGCACAAAGTAGCTGGCCAAACGGGACAACGGAAGAAGAGTTGTTCGATAACTTCTACCAATTCAGCGGAGAAGACAAAGTCTATCACCAAAAAGAAATCAACGGATATCCCTTTCTCTTCCTCGGCACAGAAAAATACATGAAATACCACGATCCAAAATTGTGGGATGAAGTATACATGAGTGACGAGCAACTGGATTGGCTGAAAGATAATCTGAAGCGTTATAGCAAGAAGGACAAGAATAAGCCCATTTTTGTATTCTCCCACCATGTGCTCCCGGACAGTATCTCGGGCTCCAGACAAAGTCCATACACGAACGATTACCTGGATGTGGACAAGCTCCTTGACATCTTGAAAGACTATCCGCAAGTTGTTTTCTTCTCAAGCCACACCCATTGGGACCTGAATCTGCCGGACTGGGCAGGCAAAAAGAAAGTCAAAGGCGGAGACAAACGAGGTTTTACTGTCGTAAACACGGCCGGTATTGAAACGGGATGGATGTCAGCAGGTCCAGAAGGCGGCGAGAAAGTCACGCCAGATGGAGGGGATTTCAAGCAAGGGCTGCGCTTGCAAGTGTACGGTAATGATGTCGTCATCCAAGCGTATGATTACCAACATGACAAAGTCATTAAGAAGCTCAGTATCCGTAATGGAAAAATCGAGCAGTTGCCGCCGGATGTACAGGCAGACGATGATGATAATGTGCTTGTCAACGCGACGCAATACATGGAGTACGCAGTTGGCAAGCAAAAAAACTGGCGGAATTTTGATCCCGAAAATCCACCAACATTTCCAGGAAACCAGGTCGTGTATGTCCGTCATAAAGGGGAAATGAACCTAGAAGCCGGCACGCCAATCATGGTCAAATTCAAGAAATAACGGAACTGCGGTGCATTGTTCGTCATAAGAGGGCCGATCAGGTCCTCTTTTATTTGTGCCCCACTCAACTTCGTTCGAGTATTCATACCAGTAGATGAAGAGCAGCTAGACAAAAAGCAGGGAGCGGTAGAAGGCCGTTTCCTGCTTTTTGCGATAGGAAGGACGAAGGTTTACACTAAGAGAGGAGAGCTTACGACAACAGATGGGAGATGGAACAACGTGAAACAATATAAAGGCTACTTGCTAGATTTGGATGGGACAATTTATCGGGGAAAAGAAGCGATTCCGGGAGCAGCAGCATTCATCACCCACTTAAAAACTCACCAGATACCGTATTTGTTCCTGACAAATAATTCTTCTGCCTCTGCACAGCACGTCGCAGAACGGCTGGTAGCAATGGGCATAGAGGCACAGGCTCGGGACGTGTATACCACGAGTATGGCAACCGCTACCTATTTACAAGAGCAGGCACCAGCGGGTACACGGGTCTACGTGATTGGAGAGGCAGGCTTGCGTGATCAGCTGACAGATGCAGGCTATGTGGTGACAGAAGAAGATCCGGCTTATGTCATTGTCGGGATTGATCGTGCTTTCACGTATGAAAAGCTGGCGATCGCCGCACGTGCTATCCGTGCAGGAGCAGCTTTTATTGCTACAAATGCAGATGCAGCCCTGCCGACGGATGCTGGTCTGTTCCCTGGCAATGGTTCACTGGTGGCAGCCGTCTCCGTTGCCTCCGCGACCAAACCAATCGTGATTGGCAAACCAGAGTCCATTATCGTCCGTTACGCTCTGAATCAGCTTGGTACTGCTGCGGCTGACACGCTGATCGTTGGGGACAATTTATATACAGACATTGAGGCAGGTGCCAACAGCGGCTTGGACAGCTTGCTCGTTTTGACAGGCTATTCCACCCGCGAAGAAGCAGACCAGCATCACGCTGCGCCAACCCATATTGCGGAAAATTTGCCGGAATGGCAGCAGCGAATCTCCCTATGATTCAGCGCATTCTTCCTGCTGCTTCTGGCGGTGGGCAATGCGGCTGGAGGCAGCTGCTGCGACCGCACCGACGAGATCGTCCAAAAAAGTATGGACACCAAAACGCTTGTCGTTGAGATCAGCGAGTTTGCCGTGCTTCAGCTTGTCTACATAACCGAAGTTGGTGAATCCGATGCTCCCGTACAGGTTGACGATGGCGAGGGCGAGTACCTCGTCTATGCCGTATAGCGGCTCGTCTGTTTCAATAATCGCCTGGAGCGGGGGCAGCAGCTGCTTTTGTTCGGCGAGGATGTCGAGCTGAATCCCGGTCAGCAATGCGTTTTGGACCTCACGTTTTTTCAAGACGGACCCTACACTGTCGAGACACAAGTCCAAGGTGATGTCCGGGATATATTTTGACTGTAGGAACATGACAATTTCAGCAATGTCGTTCATGCTGACTCCTCGTTTTTCCAACAGCTCAATAACGAAATCCAGACAACTCTCGCTATTTAGTGGATGCTCACTCATGCTTGTCGTTCCTCCTTTTCGGCATGAATGTATATAGTATCTGCATACAGATAGGCACCTATCCCGATCTACCGACATACAATGCCAGAAGAGCAGTATGCAAGGAGGGTGAACAAGTGTATGGAAGAAAAAGAGCTACTTCAGGAGAAGTACGGTTTTGAACTCCAGGGATATCGCACGTCGGGGGCAAGCAAGATACTGGAAACGGATCGAGGCCTTTACTACATGTTCGAGGCGCCAGCCGGATATAAATACAAAAGCAAGTTTATTGAGAAAGTAAAAACGCATTTAAGCCAACAGCAAAACATTCGCTTGTTAAAGCTGGTGAACACAACAAGTGGGCAGGCTCACATCGTTGATGATGAGCAGCTTTACTATTTATACAGAGGCGTACGAGAGGCGGTTCCTGAAAATCCACATTATGCCAGCGGGCAGTCGCTCGCACAGTTCCATCTGGCTACGAGTGATTTTTCATCTGACAAGATGTTTATCCCCTACAGCTCTCTTGGAAACTGGCCCAGCACGTGGCGCAAAAAGCTGCGGAATTTTCATGAGTATCGGGATGAGATGGATGAGGAAAATGTAGAGCTCGCGCCAATGGATGAATATTTGTTGACCTGCTTCACGTACATTACTCAGCTCGGGGAATTATCCGTTCAATATTTGTTGGATGCTGGATACGATAAAGTCGTGAAGGAAACAGCTGGTCTCGGGAAAGTAGCCTACCAAAATTTTGATCAAGGGTATATGCTATGGAAAGAGAAGGATGTACGTCTAATGGCCGGTGAATGGAACTGGGTTCTTGACATGCGTACTCGCGATGTGGGGCAGTGGATCAAAGCCGAGACAAAGCGAAACGGCTGGAATGAAGAGGCTGTATCCAGCTTTCTCGACGGCTACAACAGCGTCTCTGCTCTGCTGCCAGCTGAATATGCCGTGATTTATGCGCTCATGCTCTACCCCGGCAGATTTTTGAAGCTCGTGGAGACTTATATGGAGTTGCCGATAGAAGAGCGCCAGGAAGTCAACATCCAAGCATGGCAAACGCAGTTGGAAGACGAGCTAACCAAAATGGAAGACGGACTTCGAAAGTACCCTCTATTCATTGCCCAGCGTTATGACGTATCCATTCCACAAATTGATTGGTTGTGGAGGAAAAAAGATGATCAAGCAACAAGTTTTCGTAACGAGGAAACTCAATCCTGAAGTGATCGCGATGCTTGAAAAAGTAGCCGAGGTCGAGCAATGGACAAAAAATGCGCCGATCCCGCGTGAGTTGTTGCTGGAAAAGATTAAACATGTAGATGCCGTCTTGACCATGCTGACAGAACGAGTGGACGAAGAATTTTTGGCAAGTACAAAACGACTCCGTATCGTGGCAAACATGGCTGTCGGTTACGACAATATTGATTTGGAAGCGTGCAGACGACACGAGGTCATCGTAACCAACACACCCGATGTGCTGACAGAGTCTACAGCCGATTTGGCTTTCGCTTTACTGATGGCGACAGGCCGCCGATTGACGGAAGCCAACCGATTTTTATTGCAGGGGGAATGGACATCGTGGAGTCCGACCCTCATGGCTGGGCAAAATGTATATGGTTCGACTCTGGGGATTATCGGGATGGGGCGAATTGGAGAAGCTGTGGCGAGACGCGCCAAAGGATTTGGTATGCGAATCTTGTATCACAACCGGAATCGCAAAACGCAGGCTGAGCAAGAGACAGGAGCACGGTATGCGGATTTGGCGGAGCTTCTGAAAGAGTCCGATTATGTCGTTCTGCTTACACCGCTGACAGAGGACACGCGCATGTTGATGGGGGAAAAACAGTTTTCGCTCATGAAAGAAACCGCTGTGTTTATCAATGTTTCTCGCGGTGGGACAGTCGATGAGTCCGCACTGTATCAGGCGTTGGTAGATAAAAAAATATGGGCGGCTGGCCTGGACGTTTTTGCGGTCGAGCCTGTCCCGATGGATAACCCGCTTTTGCAACTGCCGAATGTAGTCGCCTTGCCACATATCGGTAGTGCAACTGTGCAAACAAGGGCGGAGATGGCGAGGCTGGCTGCTGCTAACATCGTAGAGGTGCTAAGTGGAAGGGGACCACTGACTGCGGTATGAACACGTTCTTTGTTTTGATTTCAGGACTCTTCGTGCTTCTCTTGATTGCAGCAGTAGCCGTTTCGTTTCACGTAACCTGGCGCTTGACGCATCCTGTACGAAAACCGCTTCACATGGAACCCAAAGACTTTGGAATCGAACAGGTGGAGCCTGTTGTTTTTTCGAGCAGGGAAACGACGATTTCGTTGGCTGGATGGTACGTGTCGGCAGAAAAAAATGGGCAGGTTTCAAATGGAAGTACGCTGGTCTTTGCTCACGGGTACAGTCAAAACAGATTAGAGCCACATCTGCCTGCTTTGTCACTAGCTGCAAAACTGGTTCAGGCCGGCTTTGATGTTTTGATGTTCGACTTTCGCAATGCGGGAGAGTCCAGCAAAGCACTGACTACGATCGGTCTTCGAGAACAGCAAGATCTCCTTGGGGCCATCGATTTTGCAGCAGCGAAGAAGCCGGAGCACAGACTCGGTCTCGTCGGATTTTCTATGGGCGCGGCAACCTCTTTGATGGTTGGTGGAGTGGATGAACGCATCACAGCAATTGTGGCAGATTCACCGTTCTATTCCTTGCGTGAATACTTGACTGAAAACTTGCCGCAGTGGACGGGCCTGCCCCGGTTTCCATTCAACTGGCTCATTCTGACCTTGTGCCCCGTTTTGCTCGGAGCCAACCCGCGAGACGTCAATCCGTATCAGGCAGTCCAGCAAGCGAGAAAACCGATTCTTTTTATACACGGGACAGGCGATACGACGATTCCTATGGTAAACAGCGAACGACTGTATGAGCTGACCCAAGACGACGATTCCGAGATTTGGATCGTACCGCGAGCGGGTCACGTCCGCAGTTATGCGTTAGTTCCTGAAGAGTATGAGAATCGTGTCATTGCCTTTTTGGAAAAAGGAATGGGAAAGGGAAAATGAAAAAAGCAGCTACGCGGTTGCTGTAGCTGCTTTCATGTCGATGTGACTGGATTAGAATACTTGTTGAACTTCTTTGATGCCTGGGATTTCTTCCACCAGTGCACGCTCGATTCCTGCTTTCAGGGTGATGGTAGAGGAAGGGCAGCTACCGCAAGCACCCATCAGGCGCAGCTTCACGATGCCATCTTCTACATCAACGAGTTGTACATCTCCGCCGTCACGTTGCAGGTAAGGGCGCAGTTTATCGAGAACTTCTTGTACTTGATCCATGATATCCATGTTACATTCACTCCTTTCCAACCTCTCCTTTATTATAATCATACCATGGTGAGAAATCCATGGCTTACATGCCCTGTTGACACTTTGAAGTTCAGTTGGCACACCGAAGTTTAGCAGCATGGACTTTTTGTAATCTTTGCATGTTATAATGAAAAAGAAAGAAGCAAGTACTTCAATATAAGGAGTCAGATCTTCGTGAACGTATTTCGCAATGTGAAGGAACTGATTGGTAATACGCCGATCGTCGAAATTACTCAATTTGAGCTTCCAGAGGGTGTCCGCTTGTTCGCCAAGCTGGAATATTTTAACCCGGGGGGCAGCGTAAAAGACAGACTGGGCATGGAGCTGATTCGTGCCGCAGAAGAGAACGGCCAATTGGCCCCAGGTGGTACCATTATTGAACCGACAGCAGGAAATACAGGGATTGGTGTAGCGCTGGCCGCTGTAGGAACTGGTTATAAAGTCATTTTCTGCGTACCAGCGAAGTTTTCCGAAGAAAAACAAGAGCTGATGCGCGCCCTCGGAGCAGAAGTCGTCAATACACCGACAGAGCTGGGGATTAAGGGTGCAATTGCGAAGGCAAAAGAACTCGCAGAATCGATTCCAGGTGCTTTTGTTCCACAGCAATTTGCTAACCCGGCGAATCCAGACGCACACTACAAAACAACAGGTCCGGAAATTTGGAGTCAAATGGACGGCCAGGTAAACGTATTTGTGGCAGGCGCGGGTTCTGGCGGTACTTTCATGGGGGCTGCTCGCTACTTGAAAGAACAAAACCCAAACGTAAAAACGGTCATTGTCGAGCCAGAAGGTTCCATCTTGAATGGGGGAGAATCCGGCCCGCATAAAACAGAAGGGATCGGCATGGAGTTTTTGCCTCCGTTCATGGATACGAGCTACTTTAACGCCATTCACACGATTCTCGATGTGGAAGCATTCGATCTGGTCAAGCAGTTGGCTGCCAAGGAAGGCTTGCTCGTAGGCAGCTCCTCAGGTGCAGCCATGGCAGCGGCATTGCGCGAAGCAAGAGAAGCAGCTCCAGGGACGAATATCGTTACACTGTTTGCCGACGGCAGCGAACGTTATCTAAGCAAGAAAATTTACCAGGGAGGAATTTAAGATGCGTATCAAAACTCGTCTGATCCACGGCGGAATCGATGGAGATCCACATACAGGAGCCGTATCCGTTCCAATTTACCAGGTAAGTACGTATAAACAGGAAGCCATTGGCGTTCACAAGGGCTTTGAATACTCCCGTACCGGGAATCCGACCCGTCACGCATTGGAAACATACATCGCCGAAATCGAAGGCGGCGCACGCGGCTTTGCATTTGGTTCTGGTATGGCGGCACTCTCTACCATCCTCTCCATGTTCAACAAAGGTGACCATCTCGTGGTAGGTGACGATGTATACGGTGGTACTTACCGTGTCGTTACACGCGTATTCTCCCGTATGGGTCTGGAAGCAACCTACGTAGATACGAGCGATCTGGCAGCAGTAGAGGCGGCAATTCGCCCGGAAACCAAAGCAATCATCATGGAAACACCGACAAACCCTCTGCTGAAAGTGAGCGACATCAGCGCGCTGGCAGGCATCGCGAAAGCAAAAGGCGTGCTTCTCGTGGTAGACAACACGTTCATGACGCCATACTGGCAAAATCCGCTGGATCTCGGTGCTGACATCGTGTTCCACAGCGCAACGAAATATTTGGGTGGACATAGCGACGTAGTAGCAGGTCTGGTCGTAGCAAAAGATGCGCAAGTGGGCGAAGACCTCCATTTTGTACAAAATGCAATCGGCGGTGTGCTTGGACCACAAGATTCTTGGCTCTTGCTCCGCGGTATGAAGACGCTGGGTATTCGAATGGAAGAGCATGAGCACAATGCTCGTACGCTGGCAAAATGGCTGTCTGAGCGCAGCGACATCAAACGCGTCATTTATCCTGGTCTGTCCAGCCATTCCGGTCATGAGCTGATTAAAAAACAAGCGCGTGGATTTGGTGGCATGATTTCCTTCGACGTAGGCAGCGCAGAGCGTGCTGACGAAGTGTTGGCAAAGGTAAAATACTACACGCTGGCAGAATCGCTGGGTGCAGTGGAGAGCTTGATCAGCGTACCTGCACGCATGACACATGCTTCTATCCCGGCAGAGCGCCGTGCTGAGCTGGGCATTACGGATGGCCTGGTGCGCATCTCTGTTGGTATTGAAGATGTTCAGGACTTGATCGAGGACCTCGACCAAGCATTGTCCTAAGCTAGTTGACCCGGGGGAGGGCGGATATAGTGACTGTCGATATCAAGGTTTTTGGGACAGAGCAATTGTGCGCGAGCTGCGTCAATTTGCCATCTGCAAAGGAAACAGCCGAGTGGCTGGAGGCGGCACTCTCTCGCAAGTATAGGAGTGACAGCATCCGCATCGTTTATAGCGACTTTCAACAGCCGCAGACAGACGATGACAAAAGCTGGGCGAATCGCATTATCGAGGAAGATTTATGGTATCCGCTTGTCGTAATTTCCGGGGAAATTGTCGGTGAGGGAAATCCGAAATTAAAGGATATCTATGAAAAGCTGGAGAGCATGGGCGTGCGGCCGATTGCTTCGACAGCAGATGCCGAATAACAGCATAAGAGCAATGACAATTATCTTTTACAGCGACCAGATGCATGAGCCTGGTCGCTTTTTTCAATTGCGTATGGGACTGGAGCCGCGAGACAGCAATATCAAAAGTGTGCTGGATAACGACAAATAACGTGCTGTTTACTTTTTGTATATCATTCGTAAACATTCTGTAACGAACTAGAGCAGGCTTCGTCCTATAGTAGTAAATGTAACCAATAACTTACCATCTAGTGGAGGCCATAACGATGAATAAAAAATGGATGAAGCTTGTTACATATTTGCTGCTCGCAGGAGTTGTAGGCGTTACTGGATTTTCTGCAATGAATACACAAGTAGCTCACGCAGACTCTGAAAAAGGAAAGCTGTTCTCTGCCGCAACTGAATTGAAGCTCGCGAAAAACACCTATGTGATCGATCAAAAAACGGCTGACGTGAATGGCGATAAGAAGGATGATGTCGTATATCTGATTGGTGAAAAAGAAAAAGCGGATGACATCTATTCCTCCAATATGAACATTGTAGTGAAAGACGGAAAATCAGGCGCTTATAGCCAAACCGATATCAAAGAGCTGGGCGGCTATGAAGGCGAGCTGACTCTCGTAGACTTCACGGGTGATCATGTTGCGGATGCTTTCGTGAAAACAGCGACTGGCGGAAGCGGCGGTGTCTACAATCACGTAATCGCTACCTTTGAAAACAGCAAACCAGCCGTGATTTTTGGTGAAAAGGAAAACGAAGGAATTCGTTACGAGGGGAAATTCGTAGATGGCTTTAAAGTAGAGGGCAAAGGCTCCCACCTGGATAAGCCCCTGACGCTTGACGTAAGTGCGAACCAGGATGTATACGTAGCTGCCAAGCTGTATGACAAAGCAGGCAAAGTGCAGCCAACAGAAGATGCTGTTTCTGTATTCTCCTATCCATTCGGCTCTTTGACTCCAGTCGATATGGATGCGAACGGCACATTTGAGCTCGTCGGGGAGCAACGACTTGTAGGGATGAACAACACAGATACCGTTTCCCGCATCAATTCCGTATGGGGCTACCAAGGGGAAGGCAAATGGAATCCATGGGAAGTAGAGTATTCTACTTTCTTGAAAAAACACCCGGGTGAAGCGATCAACACGATAATTGAAAAATAATAATGGCAGAGCTTGACCGCAGCCTCCTATAAAAAAGGAGGCTGTTTTTCGTTGCCAGCGAATGGTTCTGCCAACGGACTTTTCCTCATAAGGATTTTGGGTACAGGGGTAACTAAAGGAGGAAAAGCGGATGGACCAACCGATTGCTCGCTACTACGAGTTGAAGGAAATTCAGAAGCAGGTAGAGGAAGAGTTGAACGAGCTGCGGAGTAAACTGATTGAAGCTTACAGCGAAGCAGGCAGCGCAGAAGAAGGCGAATACAAGCTGCTGATCTCCTATCAGGAGCGGCGAGAATACAACGATGATCGCCTTTACAACGCCTTGCCCGATCCTTCGCTTTGGCGCCTCATGTCGAAGGCGGATACCGGGAAAATTTCGAGCTTGCTCAAGCTGAATGTCATTCAAGAGAAGATACTGGCAGACACCTTTGAACCGAAAAAAGTGCCTGTTTTACGTGTCCAAAAGAGATAAAATAGCAAGATGAGAAAACCGTCAGGATTAGTCTTGACGGTTTTTACGTTCAAAGAGTTATCTTGTATAATGGGATGATATTTCCAATTTTTCTGAGAGGAGGATCGTGCAGATGAAAGTCCTATTTTGCGGTCAACCATTTCAAGAAAACAAAGTCGATGAAACCTATGAATATGAGTATACGTGCGCAAAACAACTCGGCTTGGACATTCATCTGATCAGCTTGGAACAACTGATATACCAGGACAACCCGTTAGGGGCAGTGAAACAAATCCAACCCTCTCCTGAAAAAGTAACGGCTATCTACAGGGGATGGATGCTAAAGCCGTTCCTGTACCAAAAATTGTACGACGCGCTGCTAGCCAAAAATATAGAGTTAATCAATACACCCGAAAAGTACGTGCATTGCCATTACCTGCCTGAATCTTATGAGATCATCAAAGATTTCACCCCGCTGTCGGTCTGGCTGCACAAAGAAGAGATAGACGCGTCATTTGAAAACGTGTATCGGATTGTAAAGAGATTTGGACAGGCTCCGATCATGATCAAAGATTTTGTGAAATCTCGAAAACACGATTGGAATGAGGCCTGCTATATTCCCGATGCCTCCGATAATGAAAAGGTACAGAAAGTGACAAGCCGATTTTTGGCTGCAACAGGATGAGTTGAATGAGGGAGTCGTCTTTCGAGAATTTCTGAAGCTTCAATTTTTGACCCATCACTCGCAGAGCAACATGCCATTATCCCAGGAATATCGCGTTTTCTTTTTGGATGGTGAACCCATGTACATGGAAAATTACTGGGAGGAAGGACAATATGACGAAACGCTGCCAGATCTCAAGCCATTTTTAGAGGTAGCGAAAAAAATCAAGAGCCGCTTTTTTACTATGGATATCGCCAAGCTGGAAAATGGCTCGTGGACCATCCTTGAGCTAGGGGATGCACAGGTGTCTGCTCTGCCTGAACAGGCTGATAGATTTGAATTTTTCACGAGGTTAAAAAGAAATTTTCTATAGAAAGAGGGATTTCCCATGAAAATAGGCCTGGCTCAGACGAGGTTCCCCCAATCAGCGGCGGAGGGGCTTGCAATCATTAAGCAGCAGATGATAAATGCTGCGCAAAACAATTGCGATCTGATTTGCTTTCCTGAATCGATGATTCCGGGGCTGCGCGGTGTTGGCTATGAAGTGGAAGCATACGATCATGAGGTACAACGGAGAGCTTTGGAAGAGATTCGTGCTCTGGCGAAGGAACGCCAGCTCGCCGTCATTTTACCGATGGAATGGAAGGATGAGCGCGGCTATCATCTAGTCGCCTTTGTGGTGGGGAAACAGGGAGAAGACCTTGGGCTGCAAATAAAAAATCAGATCGATCCAGATGAGGATCAGTTTGACTATATTCCCGGCGAAGGGCGGCAAATGTTTACGATAGAGGATGTGGCGTTTGGCATTGTCATTTGCCATGAAGGATGGCGATATCCAGAGACGGTACGGTGGGCGGCACGCCGTGGGGCGAGCATCGTTTTCCATCCGATGTTTACAGGAGAAGTCAGCAATCCCGATTTTTACAACGGGGCAATGGTTTGCCGAAGCTTGGAAAACAACATCTACTTCGCCAGTGTGAACTACGCGATTCCAAATCAACAAGTGACGACAGCTTTGATCTCACCGACCGGGGAACGGCTTTGTGTGGCGGTTTCAGGGAGCGAAGAGCTGCTTGTGTTCGAGATTGATCCTGCGAAAGCTACGCGATTATTGGCCCAGCGATTCCAGCCCAGGTTGGTTGAGTAGGAAAAGGCATCTTCTTACCAACCATAAAAAGCTGACGTCCATACGATCCCGACGTCAGCTTTTGTACCAGTCTACATCTCCATATCCACGTATCGTCCATACTTGGGAACAGCTATCCGATCAAACTCAGCAACCAATTGGACCAATCCATCGGCCAATTCCTGGCCATACATAGGTGGACCGTGACCAGTGATTGCATACGCAGGGGCGAGATTGGCAAGCTTTTCGACGGATTGCCAAGCTGCCTGCCAATCGGTTGTCAAATAAACAGGGGGACCGGTCAATTGCCGTTGCTGAGTCACGACTTGATACAACGAATCCTGCTTTACCGTAACAAAAGCGTCTCCTGCGAGAAGAGTTCTGTCTTCATCACGAAAGAACGAAATGTGCCCGGGCGAATGTCCAGGCGTATGTATCCAGCGCCATCCAGGCATTCCGGGAACACTCCCGTCTTCGGGCAAAGGATGAACATGGCTGCCCAAATCGATTGGTTCATTTGGAAACAACGGTGATATCTTCGCAAGCAGCCCGCCCTCAACCGTTCCATCTGGCTCCGGATAGTATTTTTGACCTGTCAAATAAGGGATTTCAAGCGAATGGGCATAGACGGGAACCCTCCACACTTTTACGAGCTCGACGACTGCCCCGACATGATCGAAATGACCGTGAGTGAGCAGGATGGCTCTTGGCTTTGCTTCTTCACCAAAGCGCTCCCGGGCAATCTCGATGATTTGTTCCGCCGATTGCGGCATCCCCGCATCTATCAGAACCCATGAATGTGAACCTCCGACCAGCGCGATGTTCACAATTTGAATGGTGTAGCATGCTACATCTGATCTGACTGTCTCTTCGACTCCACTTCGAAAGGAAGTCATCGGCATGTAGTTGTCAGCCAGCGTATCATTCATATCCTCATATGTGTTTGATTCCACTAAAAAAACCTCCAAGCTGGTTATTACGGTCTACGATATTATGCCGATTCAGCTTGGAGATTATATACAAAAAGAAAACCTGTTAGACCATCCGGCCAACAGGCTTGTACACTATCCCATATGCTTTTTGTACATCCATAGCTGACCGCTCTTGATGACACGAGCCATCTGACCGACCAGAGACATTTTCCCCATGCTGGCAAAGCCTTCCTTTTTGCCGAGGGAACCGAGGAAGCCTTTGTGCTTGAGAACAGGCAATGAGGCTGGATACTCCTCACCTTTGATGTCTTTTTTCAACATCAGGGCAATTTGATCGCCTTGGATCTCAGCTGTTTGTGCGCTCGGCGCAATGATGGTGCTTGCGCAGTCGCCTACCACATACACGTTCGTATGGGATGGGATTTGATGATACTGATTTAGTTTGGCGCGTCCGATGTTGTCTGTTTCGATCGGCAGAGAGCGCACGATTTTGTTCGCTTGAATACCTGCTGTCCATACGATAACATCACTTTCAACAGGCTGGTTGTGGTTGTACACGATCCCTTGCTCGATACCAGTGACATTCGCCATGGAAACAAGCTGTACATCGTGCTCAATAAACCATTGAGAAGCATATTCCTGAAGTTTTTTCGGGAATGGGCTCAAAATGCTTTGACCGCGGTCGATGATGCGTACATTCAGGTCGGGACGGCTCTCGCGCAGCTCAGCAGCCATTTCCACCCCGGAAAGACCACCGCCTACAACGCTAACCGTGCCGTATGGGTTCACATTATTGATTGCCATGTATGTGTTGCGAGTAGCTCCCATGGTTTGAATCGAACACGTAAATTGATCAGCACCAGGGATATCATGGTAACGATCCTCACAACCCAATCCGATTACAAGCCAGTCGTAGGAGAGGGTGTCCCCGTTAGCAAAATTGACGACCTGCTCGTCCAATTCCACGCCAGCAATTTCTCCGTATTTGACGGTCAGGCGTGGATCATTTGGAAAAGTAACACGCAGGTGGGATTCCGGTGTAGTACCTGCCGCCAGAGCGTAATACTCTGTTTTCAAGCCATGAAACGGCATACGGTCTACGAGGGTTATAAATACGTCATCTGGTAAATCAGGGGACAGGACTCGCTCAATAATACGAAGACCCCCGTATCCTCCTCCAAGGATCACAAGTCGTTTCATAGAAGGTCTAGTCCTTTCTTCTGTCCGTTTTTTACAGCACCCACTCTATTTTTAGTCTCTTTCACTAAAAATGCAAGCAGAATCTTTTTCCCGTTTTCTCCGCTGGATTTTTATCAAAGTCGCGGTACAATAAAGTACGTGATGATGTCGAAATAATCGGTAGGTGACAATAGATGAAACCACTAGTAGAATTTTGCGCGAGCAATGTTTCCTCTTATACGCAATCCGTCGTGGATGCATTGGAAAATGATCCTGATCTGGATGTGGACGTACTCGAGTACGGCTGTCTAGGGTATTGCGGTGAATGCTACATGGAACCATTCGCGCTTGTAAACGGCACATTGGTACAAGCTCCAACAGCGGATGAATTACTGGTGAAAATCAAGAATAAATTACGGGAGGAAGAAGAACTGCTGGATGCAGATTTTCCTCTGTAGATTGTTCTCTTAGGATGTTCATCGGGGAGCATGATCAACCGTGCACGTATCAAAATAGTAAAGCTGATGCCCAAGTGATTTGGAGCATCAGCTTTTTTATGGATTAATGTTCTTTGATCACGTTGTAGAAGGTATCGCGTTCCAGGGCGCGTTTTCCTGCGCCTTTGATCAACCAAACCAACTCATCTACTGTCAGAGCCTGCTGGGTAAGTGCACCGGCTGAGTGGCTGATGCGCTCCTCGATCAAGGTTCCGTGAGCATCGGAAATTCCCATTTGCAGAGAAAGCTGTGTGAGCTGGGTACCGATGTTGATGAAGTATGCTTTGATATGTTGGAAGTTATCGAGCATCAGACGGCTGATTGCCATTGTTTTCAAATCATCAATGGCAGAGTTGCGGCGTTTGATGCCAGCTGTTGCTTTGATCGGTTGAACAGCCAATGGAATGAAAACCATGAAGCCGTTTGTGTCATCTTGCAGCTCGCGCAGGCGGAGCATGTGAATCACGCGCTCTTCCAACGTCTCAATGGAGCCGTACAGCATGGTGGTATGTGTTTTCAAGCCCAACTCATGAGCCGTGCGGTGTACTTGCAGGTACATGTCTGTGCTTGCTTTTTCCGGGCTCATTTTCATACGATAGCGCTCAGTCAAAATTTCAGCGCCACCACCAGTAAGACTTTGCAGACCAGCTTTCATCAGCTCTTGCAAAACCTCGCGGATGGATAGACCGGAAATACGGGAGAAGAACTCGATCTCAGCACCTGTATACGATTTAATCGTCACATCCGGGTACGCTTTTCTCAAGGTACGAAGGGTGTCGAGGTAGTATTCAAATGGCTTGTGCTGGTTATGTCCGCCAACGATATGGAATTCACGGATACCCGGATGGAAGCGCGTTTCTACATAATGAAGCAACTCTTCCATGCTCATCGTGTAGGCACCTTCATCCCCTTCATCGCGGCGGAAGCCACAGAATTTGCAATGAGCTTCACATACGTTGGTTGGGTTGATGTACAGATTTTGCAAAAAGTAAACGTTATCCTGATTCTTGCGATAGTTAACAACGTTAGCCAATTGTCCAATCGTCAAAAGATCGTTGGAATTAAAAAGGGTGACACCGTCTTCCAAGGTAAGTCTTTCGCCATGCATAACTTTTTCTGCAATTCCGGCGAGAGATTTGTCTTGTATGGCAATCGTTTCAAGCGCCATTCCAAACACTTCCTTTCAAAGTCAATGGTTCTTAGATGAAAGAGCTTTAATCCAGTCGTACCCAATCGATATTCGTTCCATGGGAGTGGATAAGCTCTTAGGAATAAAGCGAATCTCGGGCAACAAGAGCACCTATATTATAAACCTCTTGGTAAGTACGAACAATATCATAAGTTCTCCAACTCTACACTCGGCTCCTCTTCGCCCGATTTTCCACTCCATTGTTCATGAAAAGTCGTTATTTCTATGTACGGAATATTGTAAAAAACTAACAAATATCGGCATTAATTGGGGAAAGTAGGAATTTTCCGTTTGCGAAATTCTAGCTGTTCTTGTAAAATATAGTAAGAAAGCCTGATCTATTATTAGGAGGAGCTTCAAATGCGGGACGTTTTGCTCGAGAAAATCGAACTCCTTCGACAGCGTATGGTATATATGGGGTTAGAGTTTGGGTTAGATCATCCAGATGTCCTAGAATACAGTATACAAATTGATCAACTACACAACGAACTGAACCAGATCGATCATAGTCTGTCTAAGGCAGGGAACCGGAAGAAAGCGTATAGATTTTATTTAATGGAAAACAATGCACATTTTGCATAGGAAGGGGAAACCCTTCTTTTTTATTTGGAAAGAGAGAATGAACGCGTAAAGTGCAGGGGAACCTTGTGGGAAGAAGCGTTTCTTAGTAAACTGAATATACTGGTTGTAACAAGTGCAGGAATGATGAGCCTGTGAAGGAGGGAAAGAAGCATGATTACATTGACAGAGCGCGCCAGTCTGAAAGTAAAAGAAATGCTGGCAGCAGAAGGCAAGCCCGATGTGTTTTTGCGGGTAGGTGTCAGAACTGGTGGTTGCAGCGGCTTTACCTACGGGATGGGCTGGGACGAAGAGATGAAAGAAGGCGACGAGACCTTCGAGCAAAACGGTGTGAAAATTGTTGTCGATAAGGACAGCTACCCATACATTAAAGGTACAGAGATCGATTTCAAGGAATCGATGATGGGTGGAGGCTTCTCCATCGAGAATCCGAATGCAGTCGCTTCTTGTGGCTGTGGATCTTCGTTCAAAACAGCGTTGGCTGAAGGAAAAGCGGAGAAATGTGACGACTAAGAAGGATAAGGACAGAACCCCTTCGACTTGTGTGAATGATTGCGCACGAGTTGAAGGGGTATTTTTTTGTACGAAATAAAAGAAATTTACAAAATATGAACTGACATTTATAGTTGGTAATAATCGGAAGTGAAATGAAAGGATGAGGGGCAGGATTGTTATGGTGAAGAAATTCAAATGGCTTACTGCTTGCGTATTTTCGACTATCCTTTTGTGTACGGCTATTCCAGCTACCATTGACGCGGCACCACAGATGAAGTCAAAAGGATATGTGGCAGGCAATCTGACGTTATTTCCACAACTCGATGTGAATGTGGGTGAGAAAGTCACGGTAACAGCAACGATTGCAAAACACGGGAAGATAAAAGGGGATGCGGAGTTTCACTTCACTGGTCCTGATGAGGATCTCGTGATGGAAGACGTGAAGGTCACGGAAGGAAAAGAGAAGTATGAGATAACAGGAACCTTTACTCCCTCGGAAAAAGGAAAATATGAGATTAAACTCACACTAACCATGAAGGGCGAGGACAAGCAGGAGATACAGGGTGCGGCGTCTGGCATCATTCGGGTAGGAGACGAGTGGAAATTCTTCTTTGTCGCAGATGCTGACAGCAAGCTGAAGGGTACGATCTACAAGGATAAATTGGTCAATGAGAGTCCGATGAAAGTGACTCCAGCCAATCAGGTGACCGGTAAAATCTATCGAGGAAATCAAGAGATTTATTACTTGCAGGTCAACGATCCAGCAGCGGAAAAAGGGCTGCAGCAAAGCTCTCTTTACAAAGTAAAGCAAGGTAGCAGCGCGCCGGAAGCTGTGAAATTTGTGGGAGACAAGATTACGTCCTTTGTCTTGGATGAAAGCGATATGTACTTTACGGCTTATACGGACGACAACCGCGCGATGCTGTATAAAGCGAAAACCAATTCGGACAAAATAGAGGAAGTGCTTGAAAATGTAGACTTAGCAACGGTTTCGAATGGCTGGTATTACTTCCATGACAGCCTTGATCACGGACTTTATAAAATGAAGCTGAATGGGTCAGAAAAAACGAAGCTTACAAAAGATGACACGAAAATAGATGTAAGTAAAGGCGGCAGCTTTGAGGTTTATACCGACGCGATTTCCTACGTAGATAGCAACTTTCGGCATGTACTGATTTCAAAAGAGGGTAAACACTTGCAAGATGGCAAGCAGATCAAGGGAAAAATCGTCGATGTCGTAGGTGGAAACATTTTCTATCTGGACAGCGACAAAGCTTTATACCGGACACAGCTCGCTTCAGATCAAACAGAGAAAATCATGGACTTGAAGAGCGATGCGATTGTAGAGATAAACGTACCCGCACAATACATTCTTTATGCCAAAACGAACAATGAGCTTTACAAGGTTCAGTGGAAATAACACAAGGAATCCATACTTCGGTATGGATTTTTTTTTGCGGCAATCTGTCACAAAATGACGCCTTTGTTTGTTATACGTGCGAATCGGAGGTGAGAGGGCTTGGATCATAGGGAAATGGAGCAAGTGCTAAAGGAGGTCAGATCCGGGGATATCGACCAATTTGGTTTGATCATCGATGCGATGCAAAAGCCGTTGTTCGTGTATTGCTATCACATGCTGGGACACCGGCAGGAAGCAGAGGATGCTGTCCAGGAGGTTTTCTTGAAGGCATTCGAGCAGTTGGACAGCTATCGACACAACGTTTCTTTCTCGGCATGGATGTATAAGATCGCGTATCATCATTGCTTGAACTTGTTAAACAGGGCGAAGCTGAATCGCGTGGTCACTTTTTTGCGAGCGGGAATTCAGACGGTTAGTCGCCATGAGGGTGAAAAGAAGATAGAAGATACCGAGTACTTGAACAACCCTCTTCATGTAGCGATATCAAAGCTATCCGTAAAGGAGCGGAATCTCCTGATCTTGCGTGTGGTGGAAGAACGCAGCTACGACGAGCTGGCCTTATTGTTCGATACAAAGCCAGCTACGCTGCGAAAACAGTATGAGCGTGCATTGAAAAAATGTAAATCTTACATGCTCGTGAGTGAAGGCGGTGATAGACATGACTCGATCTCAGCAACCCGATGATTGGAAACAGCAGTTACTAGCAGCCGCCGATGATTTCGATGTCAAGGATCAAGTCCTTCAAAAAATTAAGGAACGAAAAAATATACCGGAGGGAAAACAGATGAAAAAAAGATTGGGATTACTGGTTGCGGCTATTCTTGTGTTTGGAGGAACATCCGCATATGCAGCCATGAAGGTATACGAATTGAAGAATGAAAAAGGGGAAGCAGTAGTAAAAGTGCAGCAGACTACTACTCCACAGGAAAAAAGCAGCGCTGAAACAATGAAAACTTTTGAAGACGCACGAAACTCGCTGAAGCAAGGAGAAGGGGCAGCTATTTATATACCTGGACCGGACAATCCGAAAAAACGTGTTTCCTTCACATATATTCCTGTTGAACATTTGGCCACACCACCATTGCAGAAAGAAGTGGGCAGCTTTTATGAGGTACCAGCAGAGATAGCGGGTGGCTACAAATTCTTAAAAGGACATGTCGAGTATCCATTTGATTATAGCCAACCAGAATTATTCGCAGAAATGCACAAGGAGGCGGAGAAGGACAAGAAACAAATCGTCATGCGAAAAGTATCTCCTAAGCCGACAATAAATAGAGTCTTTACGTTGTACAAAGGGAGTGAAGGAGCAGGGACGGACGGGGACGTGTACATTGCCATCACGAACTTTGAAGGTGTGAAATGGATCGAAGAAGCAGCAGGAGAGGATGCAATTGTAGAAAAAGTGAAAGTCCAAAAATATGAGGGAATGTATGTAGCTCAGAAGCTATTGGATGGAACCGAACAAAAACTTGTAAAGGTTTATCAAGAGGACAAAAACAGGCTCATTGAAGTGGGTGCCATGAATCCAGCGTTGACGAAAAAAGAATTGCTGTTGATTGCCGAGAATTTAAAGTAAAAACAGTTTGGGTAAAAATTGTAACATTTCACCAATTATGCACGTACTTACAAGAGCAGCTCTTTTATGGAGTCTGCTCTTACGTTATTTTTTGGGGCAAAAAGTCGTAAGGAGTGAAGAGCTTGGCTGATGTTACGCAAGAACAAAAAGGCTTGCAGTGGCTTTTGCTAGGGGCATTTGGGATCGGCATACTGTTTGACTGGATGTTTTACGGGAAAGGCTTTGGCATCTCTTATCTGTTGTTCGTAATGGGCCTGTACGGTCTTTTTATTTGGCAGGCTAGGCAACGCATTCATTTACGCTTTTCTCGAAAGCAAGTATTCGACTGGATATGGACGCTTCCGATTTTTCTACTGGCGCTAACCTTTTTTCTATTTTCCAATCCTCATTTTCATCTGTTCAACCTGGTACTGATTCCGTTTTTATTTGTGATCCAAACGATTCTAATCACCAAGCGTCATCAAGCGAAATGGTACGAAGCAGGCTTTTTCATGGAGATGGTGGAGACATTGCTCCTTTACACCCCGAAGTATACGCGCCTGCCATTTAGGCTGACAAAGGAACGGATCAAGGACAGGGTGGACCAGGAGAAGTATGGCGTAATGAAGAAGGTTTTCATCGGAATCGCCATTTCGGTGCCTCTTCTGGTGATTGTACTCTCCTTGCTTTCGAATGCGGATAGTGTGTTTGGACATTTTCTGGGGCAAATCCCGCGAAGGGTGATTGATGTCGATTCACTTGAAGCAATCTTTCGAATGATGCTAATCGGGCTCATTACGATCCTTGTGTTTGCTTACATGTATTCTCTTTTCGGGAAACGAGAAGAAGTAGTGGAACTGCCGGTACCCGAAGATGACAAAAAGATCGTCTGGGACGGAGTTATCCTTGTAACGATTCTGGCGATCATCAATATTGTGTATACAGCGTTTACATACATTCAGATATCGTATTTGTTCATCGGGGCGAAGCGAGTTTTACCAGATGAATTGACGTACGCCGAGTATGCTAGAAATGGATTCAATGAGCTGGTGACCGTCACTGTCATTAATTTCTTGATTCTCCTAT
Organism: Brevibacillus sp. AF8; assembly: GCF_021270385.1. NCBI lineage: Bacteria > Bacillati > Bacillota > Bacilli > Caryophanales > Paenibacillaceae > Brevibacillus > Brevibacillus sp. AF8. The sequence goes on from NZ_JAGQDN010000005.1 coordinate 115,815, forward strand.
GTACGATGCACTTTGCATCACGGGCAAAGCCAATGCTCTACCAGATCATTCAAATTCTGCTGAGTATGCTGACGATTTGTACGGGCTTCATGCTTGTGTCCGCCTATTTTCGCCTCTCGCTGTATGAGGATGCTTACGGGTATACGCATACGCGGCTGTTAGCTCACGTTTTCATGATCTTTCTGTTTGTGTTGTTTATCATTGCTCTTTTGAAAATTTGGAGAGACGGTTTCTCCTTGATCAAGTATTACGCGATTGTGACACTCGTGAGTTACGTTATTCTGAATTACATGAATATGGACGTCATTATCGCCAAAAACAATGTACAGCGCTATCATGCTACTGGACATATCGACATCGAGTATTTGAGCGAGCTGTCTTATGATGCCATACCAGCAGTTATGGAGCTTGTTCGGGATAGAAAGGTAGAAGAAAGGTTTATAGAGATGCTGCAAGAGCGGAAAGAGATTTTGTATGAGGACAATACCTGGCAATCCTTTAATCTCTCGGAGTACCGGGCAAAAGCTTATCTGAAATGAATTTAGAGGACGGAGACGATGGAGTTATCGTCTCCGTTTTGTTTGAAACAAAAAGAGATAGAACAAGATTCCTCCTGCGATGATGATGACAATTCCAGTGGATAAATAATTATTCCAATCGAGATTTGCTGAACGGACAGGCACTGTACCAGACCCCAATGCTTGCAAGTCTTCTCCTGCATCCGCTTTGAGGGCTGTTCGTGTACAGATATTGGTTTCTAGCTCATTTAGCTCCCAATAAGAGGCATAGACAAGATATTCTTGACCCGGTTGAAAAGGAATGCCGCATGCACCTCCAAGGCCGCTGGTGACGATCTGAACTTGTGTCTGATCTACTCCTTTCCACGTGGACTGCACCTCGAAAATAACATCAAAGCCTCCCCGCTCTGGTTTATCCCAAAAGGGGAGCCAACGAAGCCAGTCTGTTCGCTCATTTACCTGGAGCACCTTGCCTGTAAATACAGCAGCAGACTGATCTTTTGCTGTTAAAGGGTCAGGAGGTCTGGCACAACTACAGGCAGACGCAGGAAAAGGTTGGACGAAAAAGGTGAAGAGAAGCATGAACGAGAAAACGGTAAGAATACCTTGAGTGTTCCTCAAAATCATCACTGATCCACTCCTCTAAACCATAAGACGGAAGAAAGCGAGGATTGTTCCGAAAATGATGACAACGACAATTATGTGTATCCTGGTGGGAATAATCTTTCTCGCCTACCATACGACTTACGTCAAAACATCGACAGTGAAGCTGACAATTCCTTCTGTCCCTCCACTTACATTGGTCCATCTTTCCGATCCTCATGGACGAATACGATTTTGGAATGGAGAGCTGCACAAGCTGGTGAATGTCCACGATCCCGATTTGGTGATGGTCACGGGAGATTTGACACAGCACAGCGGGCAGTTGACGCGTGTGTTGAGCGAGCTAGCGAAAGTAAAGAGCAGGGATGGAATATTCTTCGTTCCTGGCAATTACGAGAGAGAAGCGGGGAGACTTCACAAAAAGGTCTATTCCGATGCTGCCTACCATTCGCAAAAAGAGGCCTGGGAGCAGGTAATGAAGGTGTTGGAAAACGAGAGTACCGTGATAGAAAAGGGCGGCCGTCGCATTTGGATATATGGCTTCGATAATTCGATTTACGGCAATGAACAGCGTCCGGAACAAGAGATCCAGCAGGCGAACATGACGATATTTTTGGCCCATTCCCCCAATATAATCTCATTGATTCACAACGAGGATTTGAAGGCTGATCTTCTCTTGAGCGGACATACCCATGGTGGACAAATTCGCTTGTTCAATCGGACTGTTGGCGCCTACAAGCATTTTCATGTCGGGCAAAAAGAGGATCAATCCGTTGGTGTATTTGGTATCAGTCGCGGACTAGGTACTTCCAGGCTGCCAATCCGGCTGAATTGCTTTCCAGAGATCACGGTATACATGATCAATCCAACATGAACGCTCATGTTCAACAATCGTTCCCCAATTCGTCACTGTTCGTTCACAAGATGTCAGATTTTGGATTGATCTCATCGAGTAAGATGGAAGTGTAGAAAAAGAAGAAAGAAGGGGTCAAAAGTGAACAAGAAGTGGGGTCTATTGATTTCTTCAGTTGCATTGTCTGCAATGTTGATGACAGCATGCGGCGGAGACAAGGAAGCTGCTAGCACGGGTGCAGCGACTACTGCAGCGACTACAGGCACACAAGTGAATATCGAAGCTAGTAACTGGAAATTCAATCAAGAAACCTATGAAGTAAAAGCAGGCGAAGAGTTCACGATCAACTTCAAGTCGACAGAAGGCTTTCACGGTATTGGTATCCAAGGGCTGGATGTAGACCTCCAAAAAGATGGCAGCAAAACGATGAAAATCGATACAGCTGGCGAGTACACCATCTTTTGCAACGTGATCTGTGGACCAGATCATGCCAAGATGGTAGCAAAATTAGTCGTGAAATAATTCGATTTTCTTATTGGCATAGATCAACAAACAAGCACTTTGGCCTGCTTAGCGGGTCAAGGTGTTTTTTCATTTCACGGGTGGGGACATACTACATGGGCAGCTACTCATCGAGTAAGGGAGGGAACTACATGTCCAAGCACAACAACAAAGACAAGCGCCCAACGGAAGCATCCGCCGGCTCACGCAGCACTCCTCCGAAAACAGGAGAGAACACCGGGCATAATTTGCGGAAAGAAGATCGATCATAACGTACAGGCGAAATTGAAAGCAGGAAAGAGTCCTCCCCTGATGGAGGGCTTTTTTGCTTGTTAAATACATGTTTTTGCGATTTTTGCACATGGTAAGGAGGAAAAGTTTTCAAGTCGGTGATACGATCCAAAAAGGAGATGAGTGACACTGGATAAGAAACACTACTACGTGACCTTGCAAGCGGGAACGACCGTGGCAGAAATCCGCGATGAAAAAGGCTCCGCCACGTACGATTTTGAGATCGAAGCGACCGACGTACAAGTGGGCATGATGCGCGATCTGTTCAATAACTGTGTTCACGGCGATTTCATGATGTGGATGCATGGGCATACGCTATGGTCTGACATGCCGGATCGGGACAACGACGAATACGATGACAACCTGCGGGCCATCTACCAGCTTATTTATCAGTATGGCACCGAAAAAACGAAAAGTGATCTGGAGCAAATGGGCCTCGTAAAGCTATTGGGGCTGGATAGAGAAGAGTTGCGTCCTTTTTAACGGATCAATCATAGATGTTAGACGTTATCTACTAGAAGGAGTGAATAGGATGAAGATGTGGAAGCAAGGAATGATGACAACAGCGTTGCTAATGGGTCTCACCATGCCGGGTGTCGCGTTGGCCCAAGATGTGACTGAAACAGTTGCCCAGGTGATCAAGCCGACTCACAGCCATGATGAGCATGGGGAGAAGCACATGAAGGTGCGACACAGCTCAAACAGAGGCGTTCATCAAAAAATGTACATGCTCTTGCTAGCGGAAAAATATGCACCGGATAGCGTGGGGAAATGGCAGGCAGCGTTTAAAGAACGAGATCGTTTAATGAGCGAGTTCGAGACGTTGAGTGATGACCCGAAGTGGCAGGCGAAGCGTGAAGAACGGAAGCAACTGATCAATAAGCTGAATGAAAAAGTCAAAAAGGGCGAAATCACCAACGAACAGATGGAAAAGCAGTTCAAGGAATGGAAAGACAAAAACATGGGGCCAAAAGAAGAGCGTGACGCCCGAAAAGCTCGGATCGAGCAAATGAAAAAAACACACGAAGCTTTTGACTCTGCGATTGAATCTGGTGATACAGCCAAGATTAAGGAGTCACTTCAACAAATGCTGGAGCAAATGCAAGCAAACAATTCTCGCATGGCGGAAAAGCTGGCCATGAAGAAAAAATAACGTTTCGAACAAAAAAGGACGTGACCAACTTACTGGTACGCGTCCTTTTCCATATCGGTTACAAGCATAACGGGGGTCCATTCATCCAGAAAGACCATCTCTTCGGATTGGCAGGAGGGACACCAGCCTGTATGAATGCATTGGTGGCGCTTCCAATCTAGGTAACCGTTGTCCATCTTGGCATCGTCTATCTCCCGGTACGGGCTGTAGCTCCCATAAAAGTCATAAAGTCGGCCTGCATCTTGCATAGCTTGACCGCACGTTGAACACGCTTGTTGGAGCGGCGTAAAGCCATTGCAGACTGGACAGAGATGATTCAAAGCGTATCGCCTCCTCGTTGCTTCTACTGTGCGCGCCAACAAAAGCCGTTATGCAAGGAATTAAAAATCCCTGTCGCAGCCATCGGAGGCAACAACAGGGACGAAACATTTTTACGATTTGAAGTTGTCCATGCTAGAAGAATGACCAGGCTGCAGTTTTGCATCCGGATTAAAGTAGGAAACTGCGTTGTTTACAGCGGTAGGGGCCTCACCAAATCCGACAGCGATCAGCTTGACCTTACCGGGGTAGGTTGCGATATCGCCTGCTGCAAAAATACCCGGGATGTTTGATTCCATGCGTGTATCGACTACGATAGAGCCTTTTTCGAGTTCCAGCCCCCAGTTCTTGATCGGACCGAGAGAGGAGATGAAGCCGAAGTTGACAATGACTGCATCGACTTCCAGATCGATTTCTTCTTTTGTCGTGCAATTGGCCAGTGTGAGCTTTTCGATGCGCTCCTCGCCGTGCAAAGCTGAAATTTCGTAAGGTGTCGTGACGTTTACTTTGGAGGACATGAGCATTTCTACGCTGTGTTCATGTGCGCGGAACTTGTCTCTGCGGTGGATGAGGTGTACTTCTTTTGCGATAGGTTCTAGCATGAGGGACCAGTCCAGAGCGGAATCACCGCCGCCAATAACAGCTACACGCTGTCCCTTGAAGGAGTTCAGATCGGTAACAAAATAGTGCAGATTGGATTTTTCATATTTGACGGCATCTGGGTGTTCCAGCCTGCGAGGTTCGAACGCTCCTACCCCAGCAGTGATGATAACGGATTTGGAGTAGTGAGTGCCTTTGTCCGTTGTAATTTCAAACACATCGTCTACTTTTTTTACGACATTTTCCACTTTTTCTTCCAGGCAAACGGTCTGCTGAAAGCGGGAAATCTGATCTTTCAGATTATTGATCAAATCTTGTGCTAAAACCTTCGGAAATCCGGCTACATCATATATGTACTTCTCCGGATAAAGAGCGGATAATTGCCCGCCTAACTGGGGCATGCTCTCAATGATTTTTACACTGGCCTGCCTCATCCCGCCGTAAAAAGCGGTAAATAACCCGGCAGGGCCTCCACCAATGATCGTAATGTCGTAGATTTGCTCGTCCTTTTGCAGAAAATTCAATCCAAAGCACCTCCGAATTAATCGTAAGCGAACTCCTCAACCATTATAACCCATACAAGTGGAAAAACAGGAGAAAAATTCGAAAGATGATAGGCAAAAAAACCTTGCAAATCCAATCGGTTGTCGATAAGATGAGGATGACTGTAAAGAAATTGTCACATTTTTCTATGGCTGACTTTGTGCATTTTTTCACAGAGTGGTTCGGATGGCATCACAGGGCAATAATTCCGATACTACCCGGATCATGAATTGGGGCATCTTAATTTGTACCAGACCACGTGAAAAATCGCACAATCTTCCTTAAGTTACCATGAACAATGAAATCATACATGATTGGAAGGGATACTGATGGGTACACCCAAAATCCTGATTCTTGGCGCTGGATACGGTGGTTTGCTCACAACGTTGCAGCTTCAGAAAAAGCTCAACTACAATGAGGCAGAAATCACCTTGGTCAACAAGCACAACTATCATTACATCACGACTTGGCTGCATGAGCCGGCTGCAGGCACCGCACCAGCGGATCACGCCCGCGTCAGTTTGGATAGCATTTTGAACAAGGACAAAGTCAACTTTGTCAAAGGAACGGTGCAAGCCATTCAGCCAGAGGAGCAGACCGTCACGCTCGAAAACGGCGAGGTGCTGTCGTACGACTATCTCGTCATCGGATTGGGCAGCGAGCCGGAAACGTTCGGAATTGAGGGACTCAAGGAGCATGCGTTTAGCATTCGCAGCATCAATGCGGTCCGCAATATTCGCGAGCATATTGAATACATGTTCTCCAAATTTAAAAATGAGCCGGATCGTACGGACTACCTCACATTTGTTGTGGGTGGAGCTGGCTTTACAGGCATTGAGTTTTGCGGAGAGCTTGGCGACCGTCTGCCAGAGCTGTGCCGGGAATTTGATGTCGATCCAGAACTGGTGAAAGTCTACTGCATTGAAGCAGCACCCACTGCATTGCCTGGCTTTGACCCAGAGCTGATCCAATACGCAATAGATGTATTGGAGAGAAAAGGCATCGAGTTCAAAATTGGAACACCCATCAAGCAGTGCACCCCGGATGGCGTACTGTTGAACACTGGAGAAGAAATCAAATCAAAGACCGTTATCTGGGCAGCAGGTGTCCGCGGCAACAGCATCGTGGAAAAAGCAGGCTTCGAAGTCATGCGCGGTCGCGTCAAGGTAGACGAATACCTGCGTGCGCCTGGTCACGAGAATGTTTTTGTCGTAGGAGATTGTGCCTTGATTTTCAACGAAGAAGGACGTCCGTACCCGCCAACTGCGCAAATCGCGGTCCAGGAAGGCGAGACGCTGGGTGAGAATCTCGCTGCCTTGGTCCGTGGCGATCTTCCACAAAAATTCATTCCGCATCTGCAAGGGACATTGGCCTCTCTTGGAAAAGGCGAGGGTATCGGGCAAGTCGGTTCGAAAAAGCTGTTCGGCAGCACAGCAGCCATGATGAAAAAAGCGAGCGACCTGCGCTACTTGTACAAAATTGGCGGCGTCGGTCTCGCACTGAAGAAAGTAAAGCTGTAAAACGATGCGACACGCGAGCATTCAAGTCCGGGGGCTCATGGTCCGCGAAGAGATGGATCGGTACAATGCCTTGATGGAAGTGGGCCTTTATCTGGAGGAGCAGGGGCGACACGATTTGGCATGGCATGTACAGCGTGAAGTAGATATTCTCATCCTGCCTGCCATCGAACGGCTCAAGGAAAAGGGCCGCGAGAGGGATCGGGAAAATCTGCGATACATGATCGATAATGGGCTCCTAGATGACGAGGATGATTGATAGGTACCCCCGGCGAAGTAGAGCCGGGGGTTTCGTTTAGCTAGATGTGGAAGGAGAGAGTTGGATGCGCGAAGGAAAGGTTTGGCTAGGCGCTTGCGGGATTGTTATTCGCGGGCAAGAAGCATTGGTTGTCAAAAAAACGTACAGCGGACTAAAAGGACAATGGTCGTTTCCAGCAGGATTCGTGCAGGAGGGCGAGACTGTAGATGAAGCAGCAGTGCGTGAGGTGATGGAAGAAACGGGTATCGAGGCGGTCGTGCGACAAGTAGCGGGAATTCGTTCGGGCGTCATTCGTGAGTCCATTAGCGACAACATGGTCGTTTTTTGGATGGATTACATAGGGGGAGAACCACGTCCGCAGGAAGGTGAGATTGCGGAGGCGAAATTTATGCCGATACAAGAACTGCTTCGTGATCCGCTGTCTTCGACTTATTTGAAAATCATATTGCCGGACTATATCAAACGGGAGCAGGGAATGACAGGTCAATCATTTGCTATCGATCCCGTTTTTCAATACACTTCCTATAAAATCTTTAAGTAATCCTGCGAATAAGCTAGATAAACCACAATGTTTCCGCTTACATTGCGGTTTTTTTATGTTTTTTCGCAATGAACTGCATTGTGAACCAAGGGGAGATTCTGATATAGTTAGATACATCTAAATAATCTGAATATACATGCAATTAATTTTCACGCATGTATGCCGAAAGGGGAGCTCAACATGAGACAAAAACAAGAACAGTGCCCGTACTGCCATGGCCAAGGGTATTTCCAACTGCTCCTGGGGGGCTCGGAGAATTGCCCTAACTGTGACGGAGCTGGTATACAGGACGCTCAGAAGGAAGCTGTTTCTTCTCATCCATATGAGTAACTAACCTCGCATAGAAAACCGTCGAAGCAAATGCATCGGCGGTTTTTTCTGTCAGGCATGCAACACATAGGCTAGGCTTCTCGTATTGACCGATCCCTCGCCTTTTTGCTACACTTAATACCGAAAATAGCCCGTCTTTCCTGTATTTGCTGAAAAGGTGGCAAAAGGTGGAGAAGGTGGCAGGAGGTCTTTTTCGTCGATGAACTTGATGCAATTTATGGTATCCATTGTTCTGTTCTCCGTGCTAGGGTTTGGCATTGGGTTTATTTTAAACATGATTTTGAAAACAACATGGTTTCCAGTTGTGATCGGGGTTGGTGTAGTCGTAGGTGCACTTGTCTATCAACAAATCGTTCCGGGAATTTGGGATTCACTCATTCTCGGCTGCGGCATGGCAGGTACAGTGGCGAGTGGCTGGACCATTCAAACGCTTCGCAAAAAAGGATATCGGATGTTTTAAAACAAGTACAAGCAGGCCTTTGTTTCGGGCCTGTTTTTCTTTTGGCATTTGATTGGAAAAATGGGCAACTAACTGAATATTTCTGTAATCAACCAAAATTTGTGTATACTTTCCTCCTCGTCGGGACATGACTAGAAACGAGAGGAGGTTTACCAAGAAATGAATGGAAAGCAGTTCGTAAGTATCATCGCGCTGTTCATCCTGGTCTTGACGGCCTTCGCAAGCGATGGATACAGCTATAATGTTGTGGGAGACTACGGTGTCTCATCCACTTTTGGAATCAAGGAAACGAAAGAGGGGCAACGTGTCGTCAAAAAACGGACGGTATCTGCCAGTTCTCTTACTCAAGTGATTGATAAAGCGGATGTATTTCACGAACAATATCCAAAAGTACGTGTAGTAGCGACAGGCTACTATGCAGGATACGAGTCGACGGGCAAAAATCCATCTCACCCGTCCTATGGCATTACCTATTCAGGTGTGAAAGTACGGAGAGACGACTATTCCACGATTGCAGCTGATTTGCGCGTTTTCCCGCTGGGGACCATTTTGTACATCCCAGGTTACGGATATGGCGTCGTAGCTGACAAGGGTGGAGCGATTCGCGGCCACAAGATTGACCTGTATTTCGAGACCAAGCAGGACGTATTCTCGCAATGGGGGAAAAAATCGGTGGATGTGTATATCGTAAAAAAAGGTGAAGGCAAAGTAACGGAAGCTTTTCTGAATAGCTTGAATGAAAAAGGAATCGCAGCCATGGCGGAACCCGTCAGCGGTCAACAACAAATTGAATAGCAAGTAACGAAAACGAATGGATGCCGCATAGGTGGCATGGAAGAAAAAAAGAAAAAACGTTCAAGGCACAGGCTTTGAACGTTTTTTGTGTCATTTTGTATGAATCAAATCAACCAGCTTCTCCAGTCCTTCCAAAATGCGAGGAGAAGGGCGGCAATAGAGGCCTTCCTCCAACAAGTGGACCTGATTGTTTCGAATCGCGGTCATGTTGATCCACTCTGGGCGGTTTGTGATCATGCCAGACTTGATTCGCTTCAATTCAATTCCGCACCAGACGACGCAAATATGATCCGGATTACGTTCCATGACCATTTCCCGCGTAGCCTTGACGTTTGCGACAGGATAGTCTGCAAAAATATTGACGGCACCCGCAATTTCACTGACATCCGTCAACCAGTTTTCCTGACCGGGTGTGTAAATGGGATTCGGCCACCATTCCCAGTACAGTTTGGGGCGTTGAGTGTATGTCGCTGCCTTTTGTCGGATGCTTTCAATGGTTTCGTCAAATTGGATCGCAAGCTGCTCGGCTTGCCTCTGTGTTCCTGTCGCCTCACCGACGAGTCGGATATCATGAGCGATTTCCCCGATCCGGGAAGGATTCAGGATGATATGAGGAATATCTCTGTTGCGCAGAGCTTCTATATTATTCTCCATGCCAGGAACAGAGAGCGACGCTACGACCAGATCCGGCTGGAGGGCAGCGACCCGGTCCATATCGATTGTCAAATCGGGTCCAACCCGGGGGAGATGCTGCCACTCCTGCGGCCAGTCAGAGTGATCATCCAATCCGACGACATGCTCATGCAGGCCTAAATAATACAGGATTTCGGTATTGCTGGGACAGATGGAAACAATGCGCATGGGAGCCCTCCTTTAAAAAAACGGATGGAGCAATAACGCAATCATGACGCCTAACCAACCGCCGATTAATACCTCGATTGGTTGATGACCGAGCAGTTCTTTCAATTTTTTCGCTTTTTCCTGGCTAGGACGTACTTTTAATGATTTCATTCCTTCTAACAGATGGTTGAATTCATCGACCAGCTTATTTAAGACAACGGCTTGCATACCGGCATGGCGGCGGACACCTGCGGCATCAAACATCACAATCACACCGAGAATGGCGGAAATAGCGAACATGTTGCTGCCAAAGCCCTCACGCAGTCCCACGGCTGTCGATAATGCTGTCACGGCAGAAGAGTGAGAGCTGGGCATACCGCCTGTACTCATGAGCAGTGACCATTGCCACGTTTTCGTTGCGAAAAAATGGAGGGGAATTTTAATAAATTGGGCGATCCCTATGGCAAGCAGTGCTGCCCATAAGGGGAAGTTTTCAAAAAAATCCGCCACGGAAAATCCATTCCTTTCTACTGTGCGCTTATCTCTAGGATTATTGTAACAGAAGGGCGTTGTCTTAATCCGTGAAGTTTTTGTTTGGATGTAAAGTCACTGCCAATCTGTGTTACCATGAAGACGGAAGGTTCGAAACGGAGGCATGCATCCATGGGGTATCCCGAGCAGTATTTACAGTTCATTGAAAAATTCAATGATGGAGAATACTACGAATGCCACGATCTGTTGGAAGACATCTGGATGGAAGACAAGTCAGACAAGTTTTTGCAAGGATTGCTGCAATTGTCAGTCGGACTGTATCACCAAGAGTACGGCAATATAAAAGGTGCTCGCTGGATGTTAGGCAATGCACGAAAGTATTTGACTCGTTACCAGCCAGTTCATTGGGGACTAGACGTAACAAGAGTTCTTCGCTACATAGATGAATGCGAGAAATTGTTGCCGGAAAAGGATGTCATTTCTTACACAGAGGCAAAAGCCATGACGTTTCCACCCTTGCGCTTATATGTCGACACATCGTGTTAAACAAATGTGCCCATATTGTATCCTACCACACAGAAAGAGGGAAGAGTATATGAAAGTAGCAGTAGAAAAACGCATACAGCTTGTGAATATCTCATGTGATGAGCTGATTGTCCCGCTATGGAAGGGCGAGGAAATTTCGCAAGTATACCCGGAATTGGACGAAGCTTTTGGTGGCAGTCTGAGTGGCTTGCAGCAGGACAAAGAAGTAACAGGTGAGGCGAAGGAAATTACGGTTGTCCACGGAATGAACAGCGTAGCTGCAAAAAAACTGGTGATCGTCGGGATGGGTGAACCAGGAAAATTTGATTTCGTCGCAGCCCGAAATGCATGGGGACGTGCAGCCAAAACGGTTGTGGGAAAAGGCAACGGCAAAACAGTGGTGATTGATTTGCCTACAACAGAGCATCTGAGTGCTGATCGTTTGGCACAGGCAGTGACAGAAGCCTTTGGCCTTGCCGAATACAACTACGAGGGCTACCGTCAAAAGGCAAAGCGTGAGTTTGACCCAATTGCGACGGTGCAAATTTTGGCAGCAGATGCCGATGCTTCATTGGTACAGGCAGGTGTTGCACGTGGTTCAGCGCTCGTATCCGGGACGAATCTGGCTCGTACACTCGTCAATGAACCAGCCAACTACTTGACTCCACGCGCTTTGAAGGATGCGATGGTCGAGGTAGCAGAGCGACATGGCATGACTGTGGAAGTAATGGAGAAAGCGAAGCTGGAAGAGCTGGGGATGGGCGGAGTGCTCTCTGTAGCAAAAGGCAGCGAGCTTGAGCCTTATGTAGTCGCAGTCAAATATCAAGGAAGAGACACGTGGGACGATGTCATTGGCTTGGTCGGTAAAGGCGTGACATTTGATACAGGTGGGATCTCCATCAAACCAGTAGCAGGCATGGAAGACATGAAGTCGGACATGGGTGGAGCGGCAACGATGATCGGCGCATTGGAGGCACTGGGACAGATTAAACCAAAAGTAAACGTACTGGCTGTCGTCGGTACCGTGGAAAACATGCCATCCGGAACGGCATTCCGTCCGGGCGATGTCATCACAACCATGAGCGGCAAAACGGTAGAGATCATTACGACAGATGCAGAAGGTCGTCTCGTACTGGCTGATTGCATCACCTATGCAAAAGAGCAAGGAGTGTCTTGCCTGGTGGATGCTGCTACCTTGACAGGTGGTATCGTGGTCGCACTCGGTCATTTCTGCTCTGGCGCCATGACCAACGACAAAGCACTGTTGGATGAGCTGATGAACGCAGCAGACGTGGCGGGTGAGCGTTTGTGGCAACTCCCGACCTTCGATGAGTACCGCAGCCTGAACAAGAGCCGTTTTGCCGATTTGAAAAACTCTGGTGGACGTTATGGCCACGGCATCATCGGCGGTGTTTTCCTGCAAGAATTCGTTGGCGACACACCATGGGTACATCTGGACATCGCGGGTACGGCGTACACAGCAAGTGCTGGCGACATGCAACCAGCTGGCGGTACCGGAGCGATGACCCGCACCGTTGTTGAGTTTGTTTCCAGCCGTAGTGAATAAAAGGTAGTTCAATATTTCATTTCAATATAAAAGAGGAGTGTTTTCACATGGCACAAAATCCAAGCAATGAAGTACGCCGTCAACTGCTGGAGGATGCAAAAACGATCGCAGTAGTAGGTCTGTCCAACAAGCCGGACCGCACCAGCTATATGGTATCGCAAGCCATGCAGAACGCGGGCTACAAGATCATTCCGGTCAATCCTGTCATCGCGGGTGAAACGGTTTTGGGTGAAAAAGTGGTTGCCAGCCTGTCTGAAATCGATCAGCCAGTCGACATCGTCGATGTGTTCCGTCGCAGCGAAGACATGATGCCTGTTGCCGAGGATGCATTGAAAATGCAGAACAAGCCAAAAGTGTTCTGGATGCAACAAGGCATTGCCAACGAAGAAGCGGCTAAATTGGTTGCCGATCAAGGCATTGAGGTTGTGCAGGACATGTGCATCAAGGTAGATCACGCCTTGCTGCGGGTTGGGAAATAATCGAGAACACTGATCAGCGAGGGGAGTGGAAACAACATGTTTATTAATCCATCATCAGACACCAAACGCGACCGTATTCCCCCTAATCAGAAGCAGACGACAGGTTTTCCTGTCCTGCACTACGGGGAGGTTCCTGAATATACAGACCTGTCCACCGAGTGGAGCTTTCGTCTTTTCGGTCTCGTCGAAGAAGAAGTAACACTGACCTACGAACAAATGATGGCTTTGCCAAAAGGCGGCACGACCAACGATATTCATTGCGTTACAGGCTGGAGCAAGCTGGATAATGAATGGGAAGGTATTCCGGTCGAGGAAGTTCTGAAGCTGGTTAAGGTGAAGCCGGAAGCGAAGTACGTCATGCTGCACGCCGAGCACGGATGGACGGTGAACATTCCGCTTGTTGACTTCATGAAAAGCGGCAACCTGTTCGCTACGAAACATAACGGCGAGGATTTGACCCCAGAGCACGGCTGGCCGCTGCGTTTTGTTATCCCGCATCTCTACTTCTGGAAAAGCGCCAAGTGGGTGCGTGGGATTGAGTTTATGGAGAAAGACAAGCAAGGGTTTTGGGAGAAGAATGGGTATAATATGTATGGAGATCCTTGGAAAGAGCAGAGGTTTGCTTGGGATTGATTGGGGAAAAGAGGCGGTGATTATCCGCCTCTTTTTTGTTTTCATGGGCTTAGTCTTAGCGACACAAGTTTACACTTCGGCAAAAGCGCAAAATCATACCCATTCAAGTTTTAGGACAATAAATCAATTTCAAGATTACAAAATTAACATAGCCTTCCCCCGTGGAGAAATCCATGGTAACAAGCGATTTTACTACTTCCGATTATCTTCAGGAAGTAGCTGTAGATTTCATTCCGTCTGCATAGTGTTGCTTTGGATAAGATTATCGTATTAAGAGCAAAGTAACATCATGGTTCCACTTCAGGCCTGCAAACAAAAATGCGACGGTCTGAAAAATTATTCTCAGATTGACAATACAGCAAGGGGGTTCTTCAAGTGAAAAAGTTGAGAGTAATTATGTTAGCTTTAATGTTAACTGTAACAATGAGTTTAACTGCATTTGCTGAGACTGGTGGTACAGGTGCAGGGAACACAGGAGGAACAAACACCCCAAATACAGGTGTAGGCGTTACAGGAAATGGGGCACCCGCTAACACGGGTATTAATAACAACACGTACAGAACGACAGCAGTAGACACTGATTCAGACTGGGAATGGATAGGGTTGCTTGGATTAGCTGGTCTTTTTGGTTTGAGGGGAAGAAATAGAGAACGAAATCCACAGAAGTAACCAAAATCAACAACCCGTCCCTATTTTGAGGAGACGGGTTTGTTTAATTAATAATCTATAAATAGTTACATAAGTGATTCTTGTAACTACTCGGAATATTTTGTTTCGTCCCAATTAAAAGGAAAAATGATACCGTCCATCCCCTCAGATGAAAGGCTTCCAAGCGTACTCGTAGTCCCTTACCCGTATGTAAGACACGTTTATTAGGAATTGGAGATTTGAATAAATTGAAGGATTATAGGTACACCTTGGAACGGGACATCACTAAGCATCAAGACGCCCGGCTGGACTACATACGTATTTGAAGGCTGGAGTATGCCGTTGATAAAAAGATTGATAATCGATACGGTACCGGGGTCGAGAATTCCGGAAGTACTAAATTGTAGGGAGGCGTCGGCATTTGTATATACATTTTTTTGACCATCTGAAAAAGTTGTGTATTGAGAAATTACTGTCGTTAGCAGTCCAGGCGTACAGGGGCACGGCGGGCAGGGAAGACAGGGTGGACAGGTCGGGCAAGGTTGCCCGGGAAAAATATCAGGGCACCCGAGTGGCGGCATTACTGGGTAACAGGTGCTCAGATTATTAGATCGAGTCACTACTATTCTTTTACTGGTTTTTTGCTGCATGGTCTCCAGCCCTTTCTCATAGTAATGAAGATGTACAAGAATCTGAGGCTACAACATGTTCTTGACATGTTACTCTTTTATGGAATATTCCCCAGGCGTGTATCCTCTCCTGGGGAAATTCTTATTTACTTTCTGGTTGTCAGTTGATGACGAATTCTACGATCAATGGTGTTCCGCCGTTTTCGACATCACCGTCGGGAATTGTAATCGCCGTTGTTGTGACAGTGGAAGTGTTCCCTGACTGAAGTACCCCATTGATGTAGAGATTGTAAAAAGCAAACGAACCAGGGAATGCTGTAGCAGCAGCACCTGCATCATTCGTAAATGATGTTGCCGCAATGGCAAATGTTGCTCCAGTCCCTGTTCCAGCCCCCATCGTCGAAGTGAACCTGAGCGACGTCATAAATGGTTTGGTAATCGGCATTCAACCAACTCCTAAAAAATGGTAATGTAAGGAAAAACCTTACACTTTTTATTTAATGCGTAATGTTTTCTTCCCGAACCGTACAAACACCCTTTTAGGAAACCTATTTTAAGGAGACGGGTTTTCTTGGTTACTAACTTCTTAATCGTTTCACAAAGATATGTACGGTGATTCATGGAAAGAGCAGAGGTTGCATTGAGCTTACACTTCGTGACACCACTTTCGGTGCTTTCAGTGAGTAAAAAATAATCGGTAAATGGAAGTGTAGGATTTGGTAATGGGGAGGAAAATATTTACTCCTTACGGGTTGAAATCACTAATTAATTCAAAGTTAAACGATCCGCAGTTAAGTAGTTTTTCTGCGTCACGTTCTTAGATTATAATTATTTTAGGAAGGATAAAGGCTAATACTTAAAAAAGGATGGTGAGTCAATATGGTAGCCATCATATTTGTCCTATGCACCTTGGTGTTTTTATTGCTTGTATCATTATTAATTTTTAAAAAATATAAGAATCAAAAGGAAGTATTTTCCTATATTGTATTGGCTCTAATAATGTTACATCAAGCCATCGATTCGCTTAGGAAAATGCACCAATGATATCATTGAAACGAAACCATAAAGTGTGAAGTGTATAATCCTTCGTGAAACAAGGGGTTATTTTAGCTGGCTACAAAATAACCCATCCTTTTTTTGGATAAGACCCCAATTAGGTAGACATTGGCCTTTAGGCAGATAGCGGACGTCTGAATTCTACGGGCGTCCGCTTTTTTAATTTTCTTCGCGGCCGAAGGGAGACCCGTGAACGTCCCCCTATTCACTCAGGGCACCCCCGGCTGAGATAGTGGAAACCCGTTGCCACGGAGGATTCAAGCCACTATCTCGTTTTCCATCAGCATCAACAAGCGTCATAAAATTGCGAGGCACCTTCCTGTTTTACAGGAGGTGCCTCGGCGTATTATTTGATATATTCCATAACTTCAAAGGATTGAATCTTGCTGAAAGCGACATAATCTTTTCTAGAAGTAAATGGCCCCTTGTTAAAGTCCTTATCGAACATATATGTTTCTTTGCCACGTCCGTCTGCACGGCCATTGTACCAGTCGATGAAGTCCTGTACTTCGGGTGCAGTTAGCTCAAATTCTTTCTCGAGACCACTGATCATTTTAATAACTAGTAGAGCTTTGTCGCCGGTTGGATTAGGTTCAGGGTTAGGCTCAGGATTGGGCTCTGGTTCTGGTGATTCACTAATTTTTGCCATCATTTCCATTTCTCCAATTGTGACAAATTTGGAGGAACCGTTGTTCTTTGTTACGTTTATGCGATATTCGAGATACTCAGTGTCGTTATCAAAAGTGAATTCCTTTTTTTGACCCATTACCCAATCTTTAATGTTAGAACGTGTATCTAAAATTATCCAATCTGTGCCATTCCTACCCTCGAAAGTCCAATCTGTAGGGAGTTCCAATAGGTTATCAGTATTATTAACCCGAGGCTTTATCGTATACTTTTGAATCTTAGTTGGAGCAGAGAACTCATATGAAACCCATCCATAAAGCGTACTTTGAGCACTAGACCAACCATAGTCTGCATCTGAATCATTAAAAACATTAAAAGGTTGGTGGTTGTTCACGCTCCATATACTACTTGAACGTACTACACCGCTTGGTGAATTATTACTCGTCATCTTAGGAACTAAATCATTGGTATAATGATCTTCCGCATGACCAATGCTTTGACCAGCAAATAAAATGGCAGTGATTAGACCCATACATACAATAAGCTTACTGCACGTCTTTACAAAAATCATAAGATCCTCCTTGAACTGTTAAAAAATGGATAATTCAACTTGGTGATATATATACAATTAGATGATTTGGGCAAAATAGTAAAAGGAATAAAGGAACAGTAAGCTAAGATGTTCTTATAGAGTTCAAAAGTAAAAACCAGTCCCTGTTTTAAGGAGACGGGTTTGATTGTTTAATAATCACTTAATGGTTACACAAGTATATGCACGGTGCCCCGTAGAAAGAGCAGAGGTTTGCTTGGGATTGATTGGGTAAAAAGTGGAGAGGCCTCCTTATTTTTAGGGGGGCCTCATCGCGTTATTTAGTATATTCCATCACTTCAAAGGATTGAATCTTGCTAAATGCTACATAATCTTTTCTAGAAGTAAATGGCCCCTTGTTAAAATCCTTATCGAACATATATGTTTCTTTGCCACGTCCGTCTGCACGGCCATTATACCAGTCGATGAAGTCCTTTACTTCGGATGCAGTTAAATCAAATTCTTTCTCAAGTCCACTGATCATTTTAATAACAAGAAGTGCATTGTCCCCAGTTGGTTCTGGATCTGGATCAGTACCTGGATCAGTACCTGGATCAGTACCAGAATTGTTCTTCTCAAACATCTCCAGTTCAGCAATAATGCTAGCGTTACCTTGGGCAAATACAGATGCTGTAATGTTGAGGCGGTACTTAATATAGGAGTTATCGTTACTAAATGAGAATTCTTGCTTTTTGGATGGGATAGTATACCAATTTTTGATGTTTACTTGCTTATCGAGTTGAACCCAATCTGTACCATCCCAGCCCTCAAAAGTCCAATTTGCTGGCGCAGTATTCTCATTCCAATAAGTAATGGAGTACTTTTCGATTTTTTGGGGAGTTGGAAACTCATATTCTAGTGCTCCAGGAAGTACAGTAGCATACCAAGCTGTATTAGGATTACCGTCAAAGGCTTTCCATGGATAAAAAGCATCCCAAAGTTTGGAGGTAGAAGAAGCATGACCAGAAGGTGTAGTTTCCCCAGTCATAACGGGAATTACGTTATCTGTATACTCATCATCTGCCGCTTGTACGAAACTATGACCAGAAAAAATAATGCCTAACATTAAAACCAGTGCTAAAACATTTCGAGTACCTTTCCATCTTCTTTTTACAAAATTCATAAAAACCTCCTTGAACTGTTAAATATGGATAATTTCACATAGAAATATATTACAGTTCGTTAAATTGAGCAAAACAGTAAAAGGAATAAATTCAAATCAAAGGAATAATCGGTTAAAAAATTCATTACATGTTCAAAAAATAGCAAACCCGTCCCTGTTTTAAGGGAACGGGTTTGCTTGGGATTGACCATACAAGAAGAGCAGATTCACATTCACACCTAAGCAGCCATATCATGATCAAAGACATTTGCAATGTATACATCACATGCATTTTTTAACCTGTATTTATGTTTTGAGTGAAGCATTTCGATCAGGAATGACTGCCTGTATTCCTGTAAGAAAGGGTGAATCCAATTTGGCCTGCCCGTTTTTTCAGCCCGCAGTCGAATATAATACGGGAGGAACATCTCCTTCCAGCATTACTTCTGCCGATTTTAACAAAGACGGTCGCATCGATTTGGCCGTAGTGGACAGTGGGTCCAATGATGTTTCTATTCTTCTGAACAATGGGTCCGGCGTATTTTCCGTGTCACAAACGATCCCCTTCAGTACTTTGTTTCCCGGGTCTTTACTAGGTCAAATTGTAGCAGCTGATTTAAATGGAGATGGTTCTATCGATTTGGCTGTTACAGATCAATCCTCCAATAACCGGGTTTTTATCCTTTTAAATATGGGGGACGGCACTTTTGCTGCACCTGTAGCCTATAGTACCGGTGTATTTCCTGCTGTTTCCGAATCTTTTGCGATTGCTGTAGGTGACTTTGATGGTGTGAACGGTTTGGACTTGGCTATAGCAAATAGGGGCCAACTTGCAGGAACTAGTTTTATTACTGTCTTGTTGAATGATGGATCAGGTGTATTTAGTATGGCTCCAGGGAGTCCTTTTGACACAAACCCAGGATTGGCCCCAACTGATATTGTAGCGGCTGACTTTAATGGAGATGGCAACCTTGATCTGGCCACTGCCAATCGAGACACCAATGATGTAACAGTTTTTAGAGGGAATGGAAACGGTACGTTTCAAACTCCTGGAGTGAGTTTCTCTGTACTTCCCGGCGGCTCATCCCCCAGTAGCCTTGTATCTGCTGACTTAAATGGTGATGGGTTTATTGATATTGCTGTCGCAAATAACGCAACGAGTAATGTAACCGTTTTTCTAAACAATGGATTAGGTTCTTTTACAGAAGCAGCAGGAAGTCCCTTTTCCTTGGGTACTGATGCGTTTCCTTTTGATATAACAGCAGCTGACTTTAATTGTGATGGAGTCATTGATTTGGCTACCCCAAATGCAGGTTCTGATAACGTTTCTATTCTCATAAACAACGGGTCAGGAGGGTTCTCGACTCCCTTTCAGTTCCCTACAGGAGCAGGTCCGCTCAGCATTACAGTAGCTGATTTTAACGAAGACGGAAGAATTGACATCGCTACTGCAAACGAGGATTCGAGCAATGTTTCTGTTTTGCTCAATGGCTGCGTGCAGCCACCAACCTGCCCACCTGACATGGTAGTACCTTGCCCTATTGTAAACTATCCAACACCTGTTGCGACCTGCCCCGGAGTCACTGTTACCTGTTCTCCGCCTTCTGGCTCGCTTTTTCCAGTGGGAGATACTGTTGTCACCTGTACGGCACAAGATATATTTGGGAATACGGAAGCATGTTCCTTTACCATCACGGTGATTGACGAACCTCCAACCATCACTTGCCCTGAGGATATCACAGTCCCTGTTTTACCTGGGCAAACCTCCGCTACTGTTACCTATGAAGTCACTGCCACTGATACTTGTGGGGTAACCTCAATTACTTGCCATGGGATGACACGGCCTTTTTCCCCTCCTGCCCCAATTGCAGTTGCCACTTTTACCATGGACTTTCCTGTAGGGATGACGATGCTCACCTGTACAGCAAGGGATCAGTCAGGAAATACGGCCTCTTGCAGCTTTGTGGTTACCGTCACTTCTGGAGTCTCGAATAGTATTCAGCCAGAAATCATTCGCGTAAAAAAAGTGTATGATTGGGTAGTCATTCAATCTAATTTTAGGCTCATACTGGATCTAAATAACAGTCGTGATGATCAAGGTAAAAAATGATGGAACCCGTCTCCTTACAAAGGGACGGGTTTTCTTCGTTGTTTATGGCTTACTGGATCCTGCTTCATTTCTTTAATCGGTATGGAACCGTAGCAATTTTTACATCTTGGCGGGCGAATAAATATGCCCGGATTAATAAACTCGTTTGGTTATGAAGTAAGTTATGCCACCAGCGCTTGGTAATAAACTGCGGTATCATGACGGTAACATGATCCGTTTCTGCTTTTTTCCACTCAACCGTGTCTATAAACTTAAACAAAGGTCTTATAATACTGCGATAATGGGAACGCAAGACAATCAAACGTACTCCGGGATTCCAGATCTCCCATTTTTCCTCCATTTTTTTCATGTCTTCATCATTGAACCCGATGTAGACTGCGACAATGTCGTCTGACAAGGATTGCGCATAACTAATGGTGTTTTTCACCACCTGCGAAATCCCCGCCACAGGAATAACGATGACACTCCCTTTGGGTTCGGGTTTGTCTGTTTCCATATCAAGTCGTAGCTCATTTGCCAAATCTCTATAATGCTGATTTATCTTCCTAAAAATGAAAATGACGATAGGAAGGAACACAAAAATCGGCCATACCTGCGAGAGTTTTGTAATGAAAAAGATCAGGCAAATCGTAAGGGTCGTTAGCATTCCTAACGTATTAATAACAAAAGGTGTGAACCATCCACGGGGCTTTTTGGAAATCCAGCGTTTCATCATTCCTGCTTGTGACAAGGTAAACGGGATAAAAACACCAAGCGCATATAAAGGGATTAAGTTTTCCGTTTCTCCTTTAAACGCAATCACTAATAGTGCTGAAAGAATGGCCAAGAAAATAATCCCGTTTGAAAACCCAAGACGATCTCCTCGAACCATGAACATATTTGGCATGAATCTGTCCTTGGCTAACATAAAGGCGAGTAAAGGAAAGGCTGCAAAAGCGGTATTAGCCGCCAGGAATAAAATAAGCGCTGTAACAGCCTGAATCGCGTAATACATAATTCCTCGTCCAAAAACTGTAGAAGCAATTTGAGATACTACTGTTTCCTTTGGAGTCGGTGAAATACCATACAAATAAGCCAAAAGGCTAATGCCCATGAACATAACTCCGAGGATAAGTCCCATCATGATAAGCGTTAATGCAGCATTTTTCGGTGCGGGGTCCCGAAAGTTGGGAATGGCATTGGATACGGCTTCTACCCCTGTTAATGCCGAACACCCTGAACTAAATGCTCTCAATAGAAGGAATAAAGTTATTCCTGGAACAACCGCCCCATATTCTGGGGGATGAGCTTGAACATTTCCCACCATCCATTGATATCCGCCGCTAATAATTAAGACGAGAATTGCGACAACAAACAAATAAACCGGATACATTAAAATCGTTGCCGATTCTGTGATTCCACGTAAATTTAATACCGTTACGATAGCAATCATGAACAGAGCAATAAGAACGCGATGTTCATGTAGGACTGGGAATGCCGAAGTAATAGCGTCTGTAGAAGCAGAAGTACTAACAGCAACCGTTAGAATGTAGTCCACGAGCAACGAGCCACCAGCAACCAGTCCCGTAGTGGTTCCTAAATTGTCCTTTGCGACAATGTATGCTCCACCACCAGTTGTATAAGCAAAGATGGTTTGGCGGTAAGACATAATGAGGATGGTTAACAGACCAACAACCGCAATGGAAATGGGAATTGAGTACCACATTGCTACTGCACCCAGAGTAATTAACACGAGGAGAATCTGTTCTGTTCCGTAAGCGACAGAAGATAGAGCATCAGATGAAAGAACCGCCAAAGCTTTTACTTTATTTAACTTTTCTGCAGCAAGTTCACTTGATTTCATAGGTCTACCGAGTAAAAATCGCTTGAATTCTGAGATCATGTGTATTCCCCTATCTGCCATTTCCCGTTAGTTTTCCCTCTCCCGCAATAAAATTACTCAACCATAATCAATGACTCGGCGCAAAACGGTTCTTGTCCTTTCGCTATATGCTTTTTCTATAGGAAGAAGGAACTTGTATACTTGATGATCGAATAATTCAAATACCATAATGTCAAAACTAAAAATTGACATGACACCAACTAGATGAGGGGTGTTCCTGATGACAACAAGTAAAACGAATCCGAAGGTTGATGAATTTTTAAGCAAGGCAAAAAAGTGGAAGGCAGAATACGAGAAGTTGAGAAGTATTGTGCTTGACTGTGAGCTGACCGAAGATTTTAAGTGGATGCATCCCTGTTACACGTTTGAGAAAAAAAACATCGTTTTAATACATGGATTTAAAGAATATTGTGCACTACTGTTTCAAAAAGGTGCCTTGTTAAAAGATCCACACGGGATTCTCATTCAACAAACGGAGAATGTACAGGCTGCCCGCCAGATCCGGTTCACCAATGTGGAAGAAATCATGGAAATGGAATCTATTTTGAAGGCCTATATTCAAGAAGCCGTTGAAGTTGAAAAAGCCGGTTTGGAAGTGAACTTTAAAAAGCATGAAGAATACAGCATTCCTGAAGAATTTCAAAATAAATTGGATGAAATGCCTGCCTTGAAAACTGCTTTTGAAGCATTGACTCCGGGACGGCAAAGAGCCTACCTTCTCTATTTTTCAGCACCCAAACAAGCCAAAACGCGCGAGGCAAGGGTTGAAAAATGTATGCAGCAAATTCTCGAGGGAAAGGGATTAAATGATTAAGAGGCGGAAACTACCGCCTCTTTTTCGTGCTTCGCCATACAGGTCGTTGCCTTTTGCAAAAAAAATAGTAAGAAAACCGAACCTTTTTCCGATCGAGAGACAATATAGGGTGTAAGCTGCTTACTCAGGAGGGCCCTCTGAATGAAAAATGAAGAGATGTACCAATTACTTATACAAATGAAAGAGGGTGATCAACAGGCGTTTCATACGATGTATGATGCCACTTTTCAGGACGTGTACCGGACCGTCTCCTTTCTGGTGGATCACAAGCAGGATCGGGAAGATGTCATGAATGAAATTTATATGCAAATGTGGACCTCACTTCCAAATTACGATACGAACCGCCCTTTCCAGTTCTGGCTGCATGGCCTGGTAATCCGTCAAGTACAGAGATTTCGGGTCAAGAGCTGGAGGAGATTCCGCATATTTGAACGCATCCGTGCCTTCTCCCACGAAGAGTCTTATTGGGATGAACATACCGCGTTGATGGATGCCACAAACCAAATGATATCCCAGTCCATACGAAAGCTGACCGACAAACAGCGGGCAGTGATTATCTTTCGCTTTTATCACGACTATACTCTTGAGGAAATTGCGACTTTGCTCGATATTCCGCTAGGTACAGTCAAGTCCAGATATCATGCTGGCCTCCAGGCGCTTCGAAAATACTTAGGGAATCTCCCCCTGGAAAGGATGGAAAAGATCAATGACTATTGAACGCAAAATCCGTGAACATCTGCACGAAGAGGCAGAAACGATGGAGTGCCCGCCGGCCATTTCCAAACGAATCGAACAATCCTATTCTCACTATTTGCAACGAAAAAGGAGTGAAATAACGATGAAAAAACGCTTGATTGGTGGAATTGTTGCTGCTGCGATTTTGATTCCAACCGCAGCATTTGCGGCCCCTGTTGTAATTGACATGCTTACTCGAGCACCAATGACTTCTGAACAAGTCAAGCTGGATGAGGCTGGAAAAGCGACACTTGAGAAGCTGTATCTGGCCATTCCCGAAACGAAATCGTTTGAGATTATGAAAGCAAGCTACCTTGGAGACCCCAATGATTCAACCAAAAAGGTCCAACTAAGCATCGTCCTTCAGGAAAAAGGCGGAACTGGCAAAAAGATTACCCTCCATACAAACGGTATTACGGATGAGATTCAAGACCTGACGCAAGAGAATTGGGAGCCTAAGGAGAAACCGCTCATTACTTTACCCGATCAGGAAATCAAGGGGAAGGTAGATCAGCTTATTGATAAATTGTACGGCAACATCAAAGATTACGAGGTTGCCATGGAGCAAATGGAGAATCCAGATGAAAAAACATTTATTTTGAATTACACCAAGAAGGGATCAGAGGGAGAGGGTTACCAAGTATTTGTTCAGGGGAATACAATTAGTCTTGCTCGAGTAGATTTTGAACCATCAAACAATAAAGTAGAGGGCTTTTTCTCTTTGAATGGTAAGCCTGATTATAGCGCTGATTCCATTTTAAACGATGAAAAACTGCTTGCTTTACTAAAAATGAGCGCGACAGAGTTAAAAGAAGAACTAGCCAAAGGGAAAACTGTTGTTGAGATTGCAGCATCTAAAAATGTCTCGAGACAACAAGTGATCGATGTGATTGGAAGAACAATGGCTGAAGGACAACTTCAAGACGGAAAAAATAAAGTAACGATCAGCGATGAATTACTGAAACAAATGATAAAAAGCAGTGAACAAAAAATCATACCCATAATTGAACACAAAACGGAAACAGAATGGAAGTAATAGAGAAGAGGCGGGGAACCGTCTCTTTTTTCGTCAAAAATAAAGTTGTGCTTCCGCCTACGGGAAGATTCATCATGGCTACGTATACTGTAACGTACTATTTTGACTTCGCGCTTAAGTCAATCGAAAGGAGAGGTCGACCGTGGCAATTGGACAGACGACTCGGGTCAGTTTGCCGTACCCCTCAACATGGGAAATTCAAGCGAGCTTCGGTGGAAGACCCACTACGTTGGGCACATTGATGATTTCCAATGTCGTAAATGGCAGGGTCAGTGGAACCGTTAATTTCCGTGGTACTCCGATTCCCATACAAGGAAGTTGGGATGAGAGGTCCAGGCAAATCACGATTGAATCACCTTATGCCAATTTTGTTGGCACCTTTGCTTACAAAGACGAGCCAACACTTGGGTTGCGACATTATGTATTACGAGGAACGGTTCGAATGAAGCCCCCATCTGTGCGGGCAGGAGAAGTGGGAACATGGACGGCTGTTACGAATTTGCCGCTGTAAGGAAATAGGAGGGTCTTATCTACCGATGGATAGGGCCTTTTTTTAAATTCCATAAGAGTGAGGCACCTTCCTGTTAGAAGAAGGTGCCTCCTTTTGTGATTTGTGGCCACAGGTGATAGCTTATTGCGTGATTCCGAGCATTTGCTTCATATCTTCTTGGGCATCGCCAATCAACTGAATATGGAACAAGTCTTGCAATACTTGCAGAACACCCGGTTGAATGAACTCAGGCAATTTTGGACCGATCCGTATATCCTGTATCCCCAGGCTAAACAGACCAAGCAGAATGGCAACCGCTTTTTGTTCAAACCAGGAAAGAACGATACTTACCGGCAACTCGTTCACTTCACACTCGAAGGCATCGGCTAATGCAGCCGCAATCGTAATGGTAGAAACCGAGTTATTGCACTGTCCCAAATCGATATATCGTGGGATGTCGGTACCTGGCACGGTGCCGAAATCTACATCGTTAAAACGGAATTTTCCGCAGGAGGTCGTAAGAATGACTGTTTCTGGCGGTAAGGACGTAGCCAATTCACGGTAATACTCGCCTCCCTTGCCAGGAGCGTCACAACCAGCGATGACGAAGAAGCGTTTGATCTTTCCTTCCTTGACTGCCTGAATAATTTCAGGGGCAATACCGAGGACCGTTTTGTGATGATACCCGGTCGTCAATGTCAGTTCCGATTCGATGGAAACCTCAGGAAGAGACAATGCTTTTTCAATGAGCGGTGCAAAATCGTTTTCTACAATTTTCGTCACATTTTCCAAACCGGTTATATCATACGAAAAGAAACGATCAGCGTAGCTGCCTCGAATAGGCATCACACAGTTTGTTGTAGCCAGGATGGCGCCTGGAAATTTCTCAAACAACTGGCGTTGATCGTACCATGCTTTCCCGATGTTCCCTTTCAAATGAGGATATTTCTTCAGTGCGGGATAGCCATGTGCAGGCAGCATTTCGGAATGTGTATACACATTGATTCCTTTGCCCTCTGTCTGTTTTAACAGCTCTTCGAGAGCAAACAGATTGTGTCCCGTAACAACGATGCATTTTCCTTCTATTTTATTTTGCGAGACGGTGATTGGCTGTGGCACTCCGAAATGATCTGTATGGGCCCGATCCAAAAGCTCCATGACTTTTATCGCGGCTTTCCCTACTTTCATAGCCATTTGCAAATGTTCATTCAAGTTAAAATTCACATTCGTCAATGTAAAATAAAGAGCTTCCTGTGTAATCCCATCCACTTCAGGATCGATATATCCCAGTTGTCGAGCATGTGTGGCATAAGCTGCAATTCCTTTTAAAGCAAAAATAATTGTATCCTGAATACTCGCAAGATCTTCATTCTTTCCGCAAACGCCGATGACCTTACAACCACCTGATGGAGTCTGTTCACATTGATAACAAAACATGTATAATTCACTCCTTCGATTCAAGATTTCGCTTTGATTATAAGCGGATTGCCTGGAAGGAGCTGTGATTAAAATCACAACGAAACCAAACTTTGCCTCTTATCATAGTGGATGAAGAAGATTTCCCAAGTGAGGGGTGTTGTTTATGGTACGAAAATGGCAGTTGCCATTACAGACGTTAAGTCTTACGGTCGGTTTCATGGTATGGGTCATTCTGTCATCGCTTATGCCTTTTATCAAAGAAACCGTACCCATGAGTGCAAGCGAAGTGGCGTGGGTGACAGCGATTCCTGTTCTTTTAGGATCGTTGCTGAGAATCCCTGTTGGATATTGGAGTAACCGATTTGGGGCGAGGATATTATTTAGCATAAGCTTTCTCTTGCTGCTGGCTCCTGTTTTTTATATTAGCCAGGCGACCACTTATACAGATTTGTTAATCGGCGGGTTATTTATAGGGATAGGCGGAGCGGTGTTTTCTGTTGGTGTTACGTCTCTACCTAAATACTATCCGAAAGAAAAGCATGGTTCTGTAAACGGAATCTACGGTATGGGGAATATTGGTACAGCGATCACCACTTTTTCAGCGCCAGTTCTGGCTAAATCGTTTGGATGGGCAACTACTGTACAGATGTTCATGTTATTGCTTGTGGGATTCGCCGTTCTAACCTTCTTGATGGGGGATAAAAACGAACCTAAGGTAGTGACTCCTCTCGGTCAGCAGATAAAGAGTGTCTACAAAAACGAAAAGCTATGGTTAATCAGCTTGTTCTACTTTATTACGTTTGGTTGCTTCGTCGCTTTCACCGTGTATCTCCCGAATTTTTTAGTGAGCCATTTCCAACTGGATAAAGTAGATGCAGGTATGAGAACGGCAGGGTTCATTCTTTTGGCGACACTTGCGAGACCAGTGGGAGGTTGGCTAGGTGATAAGTGGAACCCCTTCAAGGCATTGATGATTGTGTTTGCCGGGCTCGCCTTGTCTGGTATTGTCTTATCGTTTTCGCCATCGATCTTGATGTATACGGTAGGATGCTTGTTGGTAGCGCTATGTGCCGGAATTGGTAACGGTGCTGTGTTTAAATTAGTGCCGATGTATTTCTCACGACAAGCGGGGATTGTGAACGGAATCGTATCTGCCATGGGGGGATTAGGAGGATTTTTCCCGCCGTTGATCTTAACGATGCTGTTTAATCTGACCGGGCATTACGCGATTGGTTTCATGGCGTTATCTCAGTTTGCGCTGGTAAGCTTGGTCTTGGTAATGTGGATGTTTTATCAAGAGAAGCTGCAGCTCGCCGCAACCATTATGGAAAAGACGGGAGAGGCGATACTGATTACCGATACACGTGGAGTCATTAAAAGTGCGAACCATGCTTTTACGAAAGTGACCGGTTATGAAATGAATGAAGTGATTGGCAAGTCTCCCAATATTTTAAAATCTGGCAGGCAGAATGCCGATTTCTATCAAAAGATGTGGGATTCGATCAAGAAGAATGGCTATTGGCAAGGAGAGATCTGGAATCGCCGGAAGAATGGAGATCAGTATCTCCAATGGCTAACGATCAGTGCGATACTGGACGATGCAGGAGACGTCGAGTACTATGCTGGCATGTTCAGCGAGCTCGCAGAGCAAAGACATGGATAAAGAAGCTTGAATCACTCATGAAAAAAAGTCTTGGACGGACAAGTCCAGGACTTTTTTTATACAGGAGGTATGAAGACTTTGCTCACATTTGGCAAATATCTGGAGGGCAGTCATCACAATAAATCGCCTCTTTTAAATAGGCAAGGTCTTTAATCAAGATATGCCCGTGCGGAAGCAAATCGATGGAATCCTGTTTTTTTAGATCGGAAAGCATTCGGTTGACACTTTCTCGTGTCAGACCAATGAATTGTGCCAAGTCACGATTGGTAAGGGAAAGGTCGATGAGGATTCCGTCGGGGTGTGGCTTGCCGTACGTGTTACTCATGCGGATGAGCGTTGAATACAAGGCGCCGATTTTGCCATTGAGTAACAAATCGCGAAATTTGGACTGCATCCGCCTGTTCATCAATCCCATCCAACGCAGGAAGTCTACACAAAATTGACCGTTTTTGATGAGCATTTTTTCCAACGCTTGTCGCGGGATGATCCATATCTCACCCTCCATCAACATGGTGCCTGTGGAGGTGTACGTCAATTCCTGTTCGAAGAGACCGGAGACGCCGACGAGCTCTCCTGCACCAAATACTTGCAGTGTTAATTCTTTTCCATCGTTTGTGTTTTTTGTGAGCTTGATTTGGCCAGACGAAATTAAGAATAGCTGATCGGCTCTTTCGCCATCCATAAACAGAACGGCTCCGGGAACAAAGCTTTTCCGAACAGAAAACGTTTCAAGGCTATTCACAAAATCGGAAGAAATCTGCTCGACAAAGGTTGTGCCATTTCCGGTCATGTGGTCCCCCCTAAACCAAGGATACATAGGTAACTCATTATATCATCCGAAATCGATGGTTGGGGGTAGGAAAATCGTCCTGATTGTGGCAAGGGTGTGAGGTAAATCACAACCCGGGTTACGAGCCGTTGCTACAATGGTCTCGAGCGAAAGGAAAAAATGAGCAGCAGCAGGGAGGGTGTTGTATGAACTATCTATTTGCTTCCAAAGTGGCGAAGCGTGCTTTTATCATCATTGCTTGCTTGTTCGTCCTAAGTTACGTGGGAACACGTTTTTTCACGCATATTGATTTGGCGCTTTACGGGTATATGGTGGGGACTCTTGTCTTTATCGGAGGTTTCCTTTATCGATTTTCTGCGTGGGCAGACCGCCCGCCAACGAATGTCATTTTGAAAAAGGGGCTGCGTCTTCTCTTTCGTAAAAGCACGGCGAATACAGCCGTGGATCATCTGGCCATCTATCGCTTTATTTGGAATCGGGGATGGTATCGCTGGACACAGCACATTTTGCTGGGATGGGGATGCATCTTGGCCGCGTTTGTCACCTTTCCGTTAGTGTTTGGCTGGATGTATTTCACGATGACAGACAATGGCTACTATCAGGTCGTGTTCATGGGTGTGGATGTTCTTACCGTACAAGCGGATGGCTGGGTTGCCTTTCTCTTTTACAACGCGTTGAACATTACGGCTTTTATGGTCATCGGTGGAGCAGTCATGGCATTGTATCGCAGATTTAAGAATATGCAGGCACGGGCTGAACAATCCTTTGTCTACGACTTTTTGCCATTATATCTGCTGCTGTTTATCAGCGTGACAGGCTTGATGCTAACTGCAAGCAACATGTTCTTAGGGGGCTTTGGGCACCCGGTCATATCCGTCACTCATCAATTTGCAGTGATTGTGACATTGATTTATCTGCCATTCGGAAAACTGGCTCACATACCGTTCCGTCCCATGAGTGTGTTCGCTCGCAATTATCGCGAGCACTATGGCGAGCAGGAAATGAAAAAGTGCAAAGTGTGCAGCAAAGAGTTTGTTTCTGCGGAACAGTCGGCAGATGTAATCAACGTGCTGGGTAAAAACGAAATGGCTTTTCAAATGGAAGAAGGTTTCCACTTGGCTGAACTTTGCTTGCCGTGCCGCAGAAAATACCGGATGTTCCGCTTCACAGGAGTTCCTACGCACGAGATCAATGCCAGGGAGGCAAATCAACATGCCAAAGGATAAATTTTTTAAAGTAATTGAAAACAAGGTACATCCCAATGAGAAATTGGTCAGCACACACTGCAGCTACTGCGGTATGCAATGCGGGATGAACCTGCGTGTAGATACAACGACGAACAAGATTATCGGAGTGGAGCCACGGTACGATTTCCCTGTCAATCTGGGGAAGATGTGCCCAAAAGGGGTAACGGCTTATCAGCAAGTGAATCATCCGGATCGGATACAGCGGCCGTTGATTCGAACAGATGCTTCATTAAAAGGCACGGCGGAAGGTTTTCGGGAAGCGTCATGGGAGGAAGCACTTGACTTGATCGTTTCCAAGTTCAAGGAGTTGCAGCACAACTATGGCAAAGATACCTTGTCTGTTTACTCTGGCGTTTCCATGACGAACGAAAAATGCTACCTCACGGGTAAGTTTGCGCGGGTCGCCTTGCAAACCCGCTATATCGACTACAATGGCCGCTTCTGCATGTCCTCGGCTGCGGCAGGATTGAATCGAAGCTTGGGGATTGACCGAGGTTCTACCATTCCCTGGACGGACATTCACCAAACAGACTGCTTGTTCTTGGCCGGATCAAACGCGGCTGAGTGTCACCCAACCAGCATGTTTCGTATTTGGGAAGTGCAAAATCGAGGCGGCTATCTGATCGTAGCCGATCCAAGGGAAACACCTTTGGCACGTCGCGCTGATATCCATCTGGATCTGCGGCCCGGTACAGATTTGGCGCTGGCAAACGGAATCGTTCATCTCCTGATCAAGAACGGGCATATCGATGAAGACTTTATTCGAAATCATACGAATGGTTTTGAAGAAACAAAAGAAGTGGTTGCTACCTTCACACCGGAGTATGTCAGCGAAATAACAGGGGTTTCGGTGGAGAAGATTGTGCGGGCTGCCGACATTTTCGGTAGGGCACCCAATGCGATTGTGATGTTCTGCCGTGGTGTGGAACAGCAGTCGAAAGGGACAGACAACGTATCGGCCTATACCAACATGTCGCTCGTCACAGGCAAGATTGGCCGACCAAAATCAGGTGTGGCAACCCTTACTGGTCAAGGAAACGGTCAGGGGGGGCGGGAACACGGGCAAAAAGCCGATCAATTGCCTGGCTACCGCAAGCTCGACAATCCTGAACATGTACGTGAAATAGCGTGTGCCTGGGGCATTCCCGTGGAAGAGATGCCGCAGAAAGGCGTCTCTGCCTACGAGATGTTCCAGCTCATGAAGGATAAAACCATTCGCAGCTTATACTTACTCTGCTCCAATCCGGTTGTAAGTGCGCCAAATCTAAACCATGTCCGGGAGTCCCTGAAAAGTCTGGATTTTATGGTTTGCTGCGACTTTTACTTGTCCGAATCGGCTGAATACGCCGATGTCGTTCTTCCCGTTACGACTTGGGCAGAGGACGATGGAACGACAACCAATCTCGAAGGACGCATCATTCGTCACCGTCAGGCACAGGAATGGTTTGCCGAATCCAAGCCTGACTGGTGGATTCAGATAGAAATCGCCAATAGAATGGGGCGCGGACAATTCTTTACTCACTTGAAGTCTCCCCAGGATATTTTCAATGAAATACGTCAGGTTTCCAAAGGCGGAATAGCTGACTATTATGGGGTCACCTACGAGAAAATTGATCAAAACAATGGTGTTTTCTGGCCGTGCCGCGAGGAAGTCGACGAGGGGCAGCCGCATTTATTCCTGGATAAAAAATTTTATCACCCGGATGGAAAAGCCAAAATATGTGCGCTGCCTTACCGCCCGCCAGCGGAGGAGCCGGATGAAGAATATCCTTTGCGGTTAACGACGGGACGAGTTGTGTTCCATTATTTGTCCGGGAACCAGACAAGACGAATCCCGTTTTTGAAGGACATGTATCCTGATCCTCTGCTAGAGGTTCACCCAAAAACAGCGACACGTTACGGTATTGAACACGATGAGCTGGTCACTCTGAAAACGAGAAGAGGCGAGGCGCAGTACCGTGTGAAAGTTATCGAGGCGATTCGAGAGGATACGGTGTTTGTTCCATACCACTGGGGAAAAGAGCAGTCTATCAATCTGTTGACCAACCCGGCATTGGACCCTTACAGCAAAATGCCTGAGTTTAAAGCGTGCGCCGCGAAAATCATCAAGCACAAACATGGAGGAGTTCGCCATGGGTAAACAAGTCTTATACATCGAAATGGATAATTGCATCGGTTGTCGAAGCTGCTTGGCGGCGTGTACACAGTGTGGAGGTCATGACAACCGAAACCGAAACTACGTACTGGATGTGGACCCGTTTATCAGCAGACAAACGATTCCGCTGATGTGCTTCCATTGTGTCAATCCTGCTTGCGCCCGCAGCTGTCCTGCTCAAGCGATTCAAATCGCAGATAATGGGGCCGTATTGTCAGCCTTGGTAGAAAAATGCATCGGTTGTCAAAATTGCACGATTGCTTGCCCCTATGGGATTCCTAAATTTGATGAAGAACAGAATCTCATGTACAAATGCGATCTATGCTACGACCGTACGAAAGAGGGAATCCCGCCGATGTGTGCTTCGGTTTGCCCGACAAACACCTTGCAGTGGATTGAGGAAGCAGAGCTGGAAGAAAAACGGGCACAGATTCCTTTGGCTAATGGCAAATGGACTGCCAGCCACGACCCGGATGTGCTCGAAGGCGAAACCAATGTGAAAATTAGCCTGCCTGGCATTCTGCAGGGCAAACAGAAGCTATTCTAGAGGGGAGATATACCTTATGGAGAACGAGAAAACCCGCCCCATTCCGTTGAAGGATGACAATTATACCCATAACATCAATCGTTCCAATGAGCGCAGTCTGGATCGACGGAGTTTTATGAAAACAATGGTAGGAGCAGCAGGTCTTTTCGCGGCATCTACTCTGCCATGGGGGGCATTAGCTGCCAAAGAGCTGATGAGTTCATCCAGCAAGTCGTATCCCACACAAAAAATTGCGAATCTCAGCGATATAAAACCCGGAGATGCGATCGAGTTTGCTTATCCAGGAGAGCATGACAGCGCGTTGTTCGTATATGTGAAGGAAAAGGAATACAAGGCGTATCAAAATGCGTGTACCCATCTGCGTTGTCCGGTATTTTGGGATCGAGATGAGAAAGAGCTGCTATGTCCTTGCCATCATGGGAAATTTGATATCGCTACAGGTAAGCCGCTCGCTGGTCCCCCAAGAAGACCACTTCCGGAAATTGTGCTTCAAGAGAAAGATGGAGCCGTATACGCTGTAGGGGTGAAGAGTTATGAAGAGCAGCTATAGAGGTGTCATCCTATTAGCATTGATCTTGTTCGCCAGCATTGTTTGCACCCAGTACACAGTCAATATGTATTTCGCCCAGCGATATATGGAGGTGCTTTTGCTCAGCGGTGCAACGGTAGTGTTGTTCCCACTGGCATGGATGGTATTGAGAAAAGATCAGCGAGACCGAAGAGAACAAGGGAAATAATCCGGGGAAGGAAGTGTGATCAGTTGCGATGAATCCTAGTAAGCGAACGATTGCCGAGCTTCACCAGGAGCTGCCTGCCTTAGTGGATAAAAAAATGGGGATACTCATTCAAGATTTGGCGGATGATGCCGAACCACACAGTCCGGCTCTCTTGGAAAGGCAGCTGGCAAAATGGGAGATCACGGAGGATGAGGAGCATCTGCGACTCTATTTTAATCCTTGTCAGTTTGTAGCGATTCCCATCCAGAATGGACCGGTTGTTTTTTCGCAAGACGGTGACTGTATTCGAATGGTTGCTAGGGACAACCGGGGACAGCTAGCATATCATATTTCTTTTGGTAACTGACTCCCACTAGTAGATGGAGGGATTGTAATGGGACCACCGCCTATAGGATGTATGGGGATGATGCAGGAGTTTGAAGGGAGAAGGAAGCTGTGTCCGGCTCTGGAAAAACTGAAAGAAGAACACCTATCATTAGCTGAGCAGATGAATGAGCTCGTACATCTAGCAAATAACCTGAAATCTACTGCCGAACCTACGAAAAGAAAGAAAGGCTTAACAAAGCTTCATGAGCTGGCGTCCTCGTTTCGGGCGGAACTGGAGAAACACTCCAGACGCGAGGAAGAAGACCTGTATCCCCTGATGGCTAACTATATCGAACGGGAAATGGGACCGATTGCTGTCATGGAGGAAGAGCATGATCTTATTCATGAAAGTCTGATGTCGTTCATGCGAATCGTAGAAAAGGAAAAATCTGAACCTGTTGAAGTAGAAGCTGTCCACACCCATTTGCTGAAATCAATCGAAATACTCATGGAACATTTCTTTAAAGAAGAGAGTGTACTGTTCCCGATGGCAGAATACGTATTGAGTGACGCAGAGAAAGAGCAGTTGCGAGTACTGTTTCAAGATTAGAAATCATGTAGCCCTCCTACTGGTAAAAGTAGGGGGGTGATTTTATTTTCCAAATAGCTTCTTTTGAGGGAAAATGTGCGTGCTTCTCCTGTCATTTGTCGGTTTCAATCGGATGAATCCAATCATTTACTAGTAGGGATTCATTAGAGGAGGAGATTCGAAGTGCCGATTATTAAACCGTATCTAACCTCATTGAGATTTACGTCCACCATGGGTGCTGGAACTGGTACTGGTGCAACGTTTGCCATTGCGGCAACTGCATTTACCACTGACGCTGGTGCTGCTGCGACAGCATTTCCTGGTTCGTTTGCTTTTTACAATCTCTACATCAATGGGGTGCTTCAGGCAGGTAATACTTCCACAATCACAACGACAGCGATCACGATTCCAGATGGAGATGCCGAAAACGGTGGTACACCCATAGTTGTAGAGTTTGTCGTTAACTAAGATGAATAGGATGGTGGCCCCAGGTGGATGAAATGTGTCTGGGGTTACTCATATGTGTAAATGAGAGTGAACGGTCGAAGCATTTCGAGAAAGGACGAGTGATTTCATGAGGCACTATGTCACACAGTCATACACAGTGAGGAGACAGAGTCTGCAAATCGTGCCGCCCTGCCCCCCATGCCCATGTACGCCTGGTTTAATACGAACAGAAACCTATCAGTATACAGCAATTTCAGATGGAGTCAAAAACATGTATACCAACAGTGATGCTGTCATGCTATTCAGTACTTCAGGGATTCTGGACCCGAATGAAGTTTCTATTGTCAATTTATTCATTAATGGAATGCTACAACCTCCAAATGTATACGCTGTCCAGCCGGGAGTTTTGATTCTGAGTGACATTCCTGTACAAGGAGTTCCTCTTATTCTTCAGTTCATCAAGATGATTACCTCATAAATGGTAGCTTCCACCTTGGGAAAAGGTCATGTCATACATACATGTCATTTTCCTTCTATGCTGTGCCCTTGATGGCGTACACAGCGCACACCAAGAAGGGTAGGCGAATATCATGGCGATATCGACTGAATCTGTACAGGAGGTATTTTCCATGTATCCGAGATACCCATATTACAGTTACAAGACTACTTGCGAAGAGACGCCCCTTACGTTTCCGCCACAGCATCAGGATCGACAACCGGGGATGGAATACTTGATGGTCCCGCGACCGATTTTCGATAATCCTGACTATATAGGAAGCGGCAAGCTTCGGGGAAAGGTAGCGATTATAACAGGTGGAGACAGCGGGATTGGCCGTGCTGTAGCGGTTGCTTTTGCGAAGGAGGGGGCATCTGTAGCGATTCCTTATTTGGATGAGCACATCGACGCCGAGGAGACCAAGCAAGTTGTTGAGTATTACGGAGGGCAATGTTTGCTGCTGCCGGGAGACTTGCGTGACGAGGCTTGGTGTCGGGAGGTTGTACGCCAAACGATTGGCTGTTTTGGCAAGTTAGATGTACTCGTTTTGAATCAAGGCGTACAGTTTCCACAAGAAAGCATCCTCCAGATAAGCCGCGAGCAACTGGAAGACACGTTTCGGACCAACCTTTTCCCCTTATTTTACATCACACAAGAGGCGTTGCCGTATTTGCAGCCAGGCAGTTCCATCATTAGTACGGCATCGGTTACTGCCTATGCTGGTCATCCGCAATTGGTTGATTATTCAGCAACCAAAGGAGCCATCGTCTCCTTTACCCGCTCCTTGTCCCTTCAATTGGTCAAGCAAGGCATCAGGGTGAATGCAGTGGCTCCTGGACCAATCTGGACACCGCTGCAAGTATCCAGCTATTCGGCAGAATACATCACGACTTTGGGTGTCGACACGCCGATGCGTCGTGCAGGACAGCCGTTCGAGCTGGCTCCGACCTATGTTTACCTGGCCTCGGATGATTCGGGATATGTCACGGGCCAGGTATTGCATGTCAATGGTGGAACGATGACAGAGACGTAGCGGTAATCAAAAGTTTCTCGTTTTCGATTTCGTAGGCAAGATCGCTTGCTCTCCTTTTTCATAGAGAGCAAGTAGAGTATGGACAAAATTCAATCTCGGCACGATTATATAGACGGCCAAGGCAGACCCAATGCTGATCAGGGCACCTACAATGACATCTGCCGGATAATGAACGCCTACTAAAATGCGAGAAAGCCCGACACAAGCAGCAAGCAGCATCCAGAGTGGCCCCGTCGTCTTTCTAAAAAGCCAGTAGGTCATGCAAAAGGAAAAAAACAGGATCGTATGGTCGCTGGGAAATGAATTGTCGACTGCTTTTTGTACCAATTGATTGACGTTCGCAAGCTCAGCGAATGGCTGATTATTCGCATGAAGGCTTCCAGCTACTTTCCCGAAAAGCTCAGCGATGGCAAACGTAAACGTCGCACAAATGACCATGATGCGATTCTCATGTTTTCTCGTAAACCAATACACCAAAGCACTCAAAGCCAAAATAAACACCGTATATTCCGCTACGTAAAAAGATACGGGATTGAGAGCCGGATACTCTTTTCCCAAGTCATTAATCAAGCGAAAATAGTGAATGTTGATTTCCATGCCATTCATTTTTGGTGATCCTCCTTTACATGTAACAGGAGAATCGTAAACGATAAGAGAAAAATGGGAAATTGATTTACCTTACGAAATATTACAGGGTTGTAAGGTTGGTTTCGCAGCATCAAATAAGAGACGGCAGAACCGTCTCTTTTTCATTGGACCAAAGGTTCATGCTATTTTCTTTTGCCCGCTGCTTTGGGGTAGATGTCTTTTTTGACAGCCTTTAATTTTCCGACACGATCCAGGGTCACGTTGATGGAATGATCCGGGGAAGTGTAAATCACGAGAATCTGTGTCTTGTTATCCTGAACAGTAGAGGAGTTAATTTGTGAGAACTTGTATTTTTCTGCTTGCTTTCCAAACAGAAGTTTGAGAAACTCCTTGCCTTTTTTGATCGCTTCCTCATCACCTAACACTTCTTTCGAAGACGAGAGTCTGTTTTGAATGTCGATGCTGATCAGCTCTCCTGTACTTGCGTTTACATGGACAACTCCAAAGTCTGGGGTAGTACCCTCTGGTGTGCTCGACAAGATCACTTCCAGACGTTCGATCGGACCAGAAGTGGTGTCGACATTCTCCTTTACGATGGAGGTGATGGGATAGTTCTTCAGGTCTGGGATGACTTCTTTGACGTGATTCAGAGTCGCTTTTGTTTTTTTATTCAGATCGTTTATGGAAAGCTCCTCCAACTTGGTCGCAGTTACAGTTGCTTTCGCTTTGTAGGAAGAGGCTGCTGCGGCTTCGTTTAACAGAACAGGTGTGATTGGCAAAAGGAGTGCCGTTATCAGGGTGAATGCGAGTGCCTTACGCTTGGTCATTTTGATCATCCCCATTATTTGTCAGTCGGGTGTACATGGATTAATACGAAAAGAGATTCGTATTAGTAACGGTAAAAATTGTGAAAAATTTATAACAGAACGAAGAAAAGGAGAAAGTGTCGAAAAATAGTTTTGAAATTTTATTTCAAATCTGACAATTAAGCTTGATATTTTATTTCAAGTGTCTATAATACAAAATATGTAATCAATTACCAAAGTCACACTAGAATGTAAGCGCTTAATAACTTTATGGACTAAAGGGGTGGTATCGTGTTGAATGGCGGGTTGCTGCGCATCCGCGAATCGTTGCACAATATCAAGCGTTCTGAACAAAACGCAGCGCATTACATTTTAGCCAATCCGGATGAGGTGATTCGTCTTTCCATCAAGGAACTCGCGGAAAGAAGCGAATCCAGCCAAGCTGCCATCATACGCATGTGCAAAAGTATCGGTGTGGATGGTTTTCAGGAGTTGAAGATCAGAATAGCGGGTGATTTGCAATCGTCTACCGCTCAGGATGAATACAAAGAGATTCTTCCCGATGCTGATATGTATACCTTGATTGAATCCGTTTCGCTCAACAACATCCTCTCCTTGCGGGAAACGATTAAAATTTTGGATACAGAAACAGTAGAGCGGGCGATTGGTGAGCTGTTCCGAGCCACCCGGATTGATTTTTACGGGGTGGGTGCTTCGCAATTGGTTGCCCAGGATGCCCAGCATAAATTTTTGCGCATCAATAAAATGTGCACGGCCCATTCGGATTCCCACTTGCAGCTTACTTCGGCAGTCACCTTGACGGCTGGAGATGTGGCAGTCGGCATCTCGAATTCTGGGGAAACCTCGCAGATTATAACCACGATGAAACAAGCCCGCAAATCGGGAGCTGTGACCATTGGCATGACCAAATACGGCACAAACTCCTTGGCGGAATGCGTGGATATTCACTTAACCACGTTTTCAACAGAAGCGGATGAACGCAGTGCCGCCACTTCCTCACGGATCGCACAACTCAATGTGATCGACATCTTGTTTAGAGGTGTTGCTGCCAAAAATTACGACGTCTCTGCTGCGTACTTGCGCCAGACGCGTAAAGCTGTTCGAGAGCAATACAAATAAGCAAATCCTCCTTAGACTACACAAACTCCTGCCTTTATCCTTTTATCCTTATCAGTCAATAAAGAGTCCCTATCTTCAAAGTATCTACATGGAGCTAGATGTACGTGAGGCTTTTAGAGATATCGTTAGCTGTGCAAGTTTTCCACTTATTGCAATTGGGAGGTTTTCCATGAAAAAGAGAAGGTTTCTCTCAGTACTCGGTATGATTGGCTTAGCAGCGGCATTGCTTATTTCTGGATGTAGCAGCCAGTCCTCCACACAGCAGGGGGACAAAGTCGAATTGTATATGGGCTACAGCTCTGATCCACCCACGAAGAAAAAGATGGAAGAAATTATTGCAAAATTCGAACAATCGCATCCTCATATCAAAATCAAAACGATGACAGCACCTTATGATGACTTTTATCAAAAGCTGACGACTCAGATCGCGGCCGGGAATGCGCCTGATTTATGGCAGAGCGACGGGACAAAAGTATTTGGTTACGCCCAACGTGGCGCGATTCTCGACATCACCGACTACGTCACAAAAGAAATCAACAAAGAGGAGCTCAACGGTCTGGAGTTCAACAAAGACTCAGACGGGAAGTATTGGGGCGTACCACAGGGCATTCAAGTCGGAGCCCTTTTCTACAACAAGGATTTGTTCGACAAAGCGGGCGTGCCATACCCAACGGCTGACTGGACCTGGGATGATTTGAAGGCGGCTTCCGTCAAGCTGACCCTCGATGCCAACGGGAAAAATGCAGACGATCCTGCCTTTGACAAAAAATCAGTGAAGCAGTACGGCTTCGCGTTTTTCGGTAGCTCACGCGGGGCGTTTAACATCTTGAAAGCGTATGGTGGCGGGGTATTGGACCCGACCTTGACAAAATCGATTATCAACAGCCCTGAGAACAAAAAAGCGGTCGAGTGGATGGTCGACGGTATGCAGCGCAAGCTATTCCCGAATCCGGCTGATCTAAAGGCGTTCCAAAGCAACTTCAAAGCATTTTTGAGCGGGGCTGTGGCGATGCAAATCGATATTTATGCAGCAACAACCTCGATGAATGGTGCAGGGTTGAATTACGATGTCGCTCCTATGCCAAAAGGACCGGACGGAAAACGCTTCGCACCCGTCATCGCCAACTCATGGGTCATCAACAAAAAAGCAGAGGAACAGAAAGTCAAGGCTGCTAAAGAATGGATCACCTACTGGACGACATCTGATGAAGCACAAAAGGAATGGACAGAAGTAGGGGAAGCGATTCCGGTGAAAAAATCAGTGGCGAATTCCGAAATGTTCCTAAACCCAGCCACGAAACCGGAAAACAAAAAAGTGTTCCTCGACACCCTGGAGTTCGCAGGCACGATTGATACCAACGCTGTCTTTACCGAGTGGGTGAAGGTGTTCACGGATAATCTGGCGGAGCTGTTCATGGATAAATACGGAACAGATGAATTCATTACGAAAACAGACCAAGGCATTCAAAAAGTTCTGGATGATTTCTTCAAGAAGCAGTAGTCATCTATCAGTGAGGATGTGTGCCAACCATGCTAGAGCTGCAAACCAAGCAACAGGCGAAGCCTGCTGTGAAAAAGAGAAAATGGTTGGATAGCGAGGGGAGATGGGGACTGCTCCTGGTCTCCCCTTATCTCATCCACTTTCTCGTATTCGTCGTGGGAACATCGGTCGCGTCATTGTACTTCAGCTTTTCGGACTACGATATTTTAAATCCGCCTAAATGGACGGGCTTGGACAACTATGAAAAGCTGTTTGAAGACCCGCTGTTTTATCGCTCGTTATGGAATACGGCCTATTTTACGATCCTGTACGTCCCGGCCAAAACATTTTTGGCGTTGCTGTTAGCCGTTGCCCTGAATCAAAAGCTGAAGGGCCTGAAATTTTTCAGGATGGTTCACTTTTTGCCGGTCATCTCCTCGTGGACGGTGATCGCGTATGTAGCGGATGCGGTATTTAACCAGCGGATCGGTTTTGCCAATGCTTTTCTGTCCAAACTGGGCATCGCCCCGCAAAACTGGCTGATTGATGAATTTTGGGTCATCCCGGTCTTGGTTCTCATCGCCATCTGGAAATCAGTCGGCTACATGATGATTATTTTTCTCGCCGGGCTGCAAGGAATTTCTTCTGACATGTACGAGGCAGCCTCGATTGATGGAGCGAACGCTTGGCAAAAGTTTTGGCGGGTGACGGTCCCGATGATTTCCGGCACGACGTTTCTGGTCATCATCTTGAATACGATTTACTCCTTCCAAAACTTCGAGCAGATTTTTGTCATGACCGGGGGATCTACGGAAGCAGGCTCGACAGGTGGTGCGAACAACGCCAGCCTCGTCCTGATGCTGTTCATGTTCCGCCAAGCATTCAGCTTTTTCAAAATGGGCTATGCCTCTGCTATCGCGTGGGTGTTGTTCCTCATCCTGCTTGCCATTACGCTCATCCAATTCAAGCTGCAAAAGAAATGGGTTCATTATGATTAAGAGGCAAGGAGGTAGCCATGCAAAAGCGTTTTCCTCTCAATAAAATCGTCGGATACCTGTTTGTCATAGCCAGTGCGTTGATTATGCTGGTGCCGTTTTTGACGACTGTGTTTAACTCGCTGAAAACCTACAAGCAGTACATGCAATTTCCGCCGGAATGGCTGCCCAATCCTGCACAGTGGAGCAATTATACAACCGTGTGGGAACAGGCGAATTTTAGCAGCTATACGATCAACAGTCTGATTGTCGCGATTCTTTCGGTTATCGGGGCCTTATTGTCCAGCTCGATGATTGCCTTTGCTTTTGCCAGGCTGCGTTTTCCATTTCGCGACACGCTGTTCATGATTGTGCTCGGAACGATGATGATCCCGGGGATCGTCACGATAGTCCCGCAGTTTATTATCTTTAAAAATTTGGGACTGCTAGACACGTTGGCTCCACTTTGGATTTTGGAGTGGCTCGGACAGCCGTTTGCCATTTTTTTAATGAGGCAAGCATTTTTAAATATCCCGAAGGATTACGAGGAAGCGGCAAAGCTGGATGGCTGCAATCCGTTTCAAATTTATTGGCGGGTGTTTTTGCCGATGTGCAAGCCTTCCTTGGCAACACTGGCGGTCTTTACGTTTATGGGGAAGTGGAATGAGATTTTGGCGCCAGTCATTTATCTCATTTCGGACGAGAACTTTACGCTGCCGATCGGGATTTTGTCTTTGAGCGGTCAGTACAAGACAGAGGATCAACTGCTAGTAGCAGGGGCATTGATCAGCTTGATCCCGATTTTGATCGTGTTTTTGTTTGCGGAGAAATATTTTGTGGAAGGCTCCAAAACTTCCGGATTGAAATAGGACGTAAGGGGGGAAGCATCCGATGCAATACGTACCTTGGGACGATCAATATGCGGACGCTCTGTGCGAGCTGTGGAATCAGGAGTTGGGTGATCGCTTTCCCATGCGGACGGAGCTCATGCGGCAAAACAGCTTCGAGGATCAGAATGTAGTCAAAGCCGGGTCGTGGATTGCGATCGATGCTGTGACGCAGCGTCCCGTCGGCTTTGTGGTGGCCAAATGCTGGCAGGAAAGGCTCGACATTCAGTTGGGAAAAGACATTGGCTGGATACAGGTCTTGCTCGTGGCTAGCGCACATCGCGGGCAGGGGGTCGGGCGTGAATTGCTGGCAAGGGCAGAGAATGCGTTGCGAGAGCAAGGGGTGGAAAAGGTCTTGCTGGGACGCGATCCGTATCATTATTTCCCAGGCATACCCGATGAATCTACGGATGTAAAAGCGTGGTTTGAGCGACAAGGGTATCACTCGGAGGATCGGTTGGAAAACGATCTGTTAGGCCGGTATCTCGAACCAGCCGAGCTGGAATTGCCAGAGGTACCAGATGGTCGCTTTCGACTGTTGACGAAGGCGGACCAAGCTGCCTTTTTGGCCTTCTTGCATCGATGCTTTCCCGGACGCTGGGAGTATGAAGCCATTCACTATTTTAAGCGGGGAGGAACCGGACGCGAATTCGTCGTGGTGGAGCTGCACGGAGAGATCGTCGGTTTTTGCCGGATCAATGATGCCGATTCTCCGTTTATTGCTCAAAACGTCTACTGGGCACCTTTGTTTGCAGATGGGCTTGGCGGCATCGGTCCGTTGGGCGTAGATGCAGAATATAGAGGACGGGGTTTGGGACTGGCGATTGTGGAAGCGGGCATTGTGGCTTTGCGGAATCGCGGTATTTCAAACATTGTCATCGATTGGACGACGCTGGTCGATTTCTATGGGAGGCTCGGGTATCACAGCTGGAAGCAGTATGCGAAGTACGGCAAAGCATTCTCTTAACAAGAGCAATTCGGTAGGGAGGAGGATTCCATGCAAGCCGAACATATGACGGTGGAACAGAAGGTCGGGCAACTGCTGATGATCGGTTACCCTACGCTGGACATTCCCGAAGAAATGGAAG
Organism: Brevibacillus sp. AF8; assembly: GCF_021270385.1. Lineage (NCBI taxonomy): Bacteria > Bacillati > Bacillota > Bacilli > Caryophanales > Paenibacillaceae > Brevibacillus > Brevibacillus sp. AF8. The sequence continues at coordinate 159,743 of NZ_JAGQDN010000005.1, forward strand.
TGTGGATCAAACAAAAACAGATTGGCAACGTGATTCTTTTTAGCCGCAATATCGGGACACCGGAAGAGACTTATCAACGTGTACAGAAACTCCAGAGCTGGGCGTATGAGTCTTGGCATCCCTATCCGCTGTTGGTCGGGACTGATCAGGAGAATGGCGTGGTTTCCCGTCTGCAAAAAGGGGCGACGCGCTTTCCCGGAGCGATGGCTTTGGGCGCCGCAGGCAATCTCGATCAAGCCAAGCGCATCTACCAGGCAACAGGTGAGGAGCTGCGTGCAGCAGGGATTTCAGTCAATTTCGCTCCGACGGTCGATGTGAACAACAATGCGGACAATCCAGTCATTGGGGTGCGGTCTTTTGGAGAAGCGCCAGAGCAGGTAGCGCGGTTTGGTGAGGCCGCCATTCAAGGCTTGCTTGAGAGTGGTGTCATTCCCTCTATCAAGCACTTCCCCGGTCATGGTGATACGAGCACCGATTCTCATGAAGCCATTCCTATGCTTGGACATGATCGGACGAGACTGGATCAGGTCGAGCTGGTTCCATTCCAGCGCAGTATTGCGGCAGGTGTCCCCATGGTGATGGTTGGACATATCAGTTTGCCCAGTATGGATGAGTCAGGCTCTCCTGCTACGTATTCCAAGGAAATCGTGACGGGAATATTGCGTGAGTCCCTCGGCTTTGATGGGGTTGCGATTACGGATTGCATGGAGATGGCTGCCATTGCGGATACCATCGGGGTTGCGGAAGCGGCGGTGCGTTGTGTGCAGGCTGGGATCGATCTTGTTCTGGTTTCCCACACGCATGAAGTTCAGCAAAAAACGTACGAACGACTCGTTGAGGCCATTCATTCGGGGGAGCTGTCAGAAGAACGGGTCAACGAAGCCGTAAATCGCGTGCTTCAATTAAAGAAACGATTTCTGTCCTGGGAGCATTGCTTGCGAACAAAAGGCCCTTCCTTTGACCGTCTCCTGCATGCAGACATGGCGAGAAGTGCGCTCGCCCAAGCCATAACCTTGGTGAAAAATGAACATCAGCTGCTTCCTTTACAGAGAGGCACGCAACCGCTAGGCGCGATTTTTCCGGGGATTTCCAACCTTACTTTGGCAGAGGATGGGCAAGCAGCTTCTGGTGATTTGGTCGAACCATTGAGAAAATACCGTGAAGTTGAATACCATATGATGTCGACGCTCAACCCGACAGAGGATGAAGTGGAGATGGTGGCAAACGTGATGTCAGCCACGGAGCAAATCGTCGTTTTTACGTACAATGCCCATATCTTTAAAGGCCAATCGCTGCTGGTGAATCGGCTAGTTCAACAGGGGAAAAAGGTCGTAGCTGTCGCCCTGCGAAACCCGTATGATCTCTTGGCAATGCCAGAGGTCGATGCGTATCTCGCCGTTTACGACCATACGTATCATGCCATAGAGCTTGTGGCAGACATTTTGTTCGGGGAACGAAAGGCCGTTGGACATCTTCCGGTCAGCCTGTTTCCGTCGGAGAAAAAGCAGCATGGTGTGGGGTAGAAAGAGAAGATGAGTGCAAATGGGTGGGAGGTAACTGGATGAAGTTTCACCTTCGTGATTTAACGACAGAAACAAGAAATCGAAATACGGAAGAGCTGGATAAATTCTCTACGATGGAAATTGTCCAGATTATGAATGAAGAGGATAAAACAGTTGCGTTTGCCGTTGAAAAGGAGCTGGCTTCGATTGCAGCGGCCGTTGATTTGATCGCAGAATGTCTGGAAAACGGCGGAAGACTCTTTTATTTTGGAGCGGGAACGAGCGGGAGATTGGGCTTGCTCGATGCTGCTGAATGCCCCCCGACCTTTGGGACGGACCCCACATTGGTGCAGGGAGTTATAGCAGGCGGGGAAAAAGCTATCGTCAGAGCTGTCGAAGGAGCCGAAGACGTGGAGCAGAACGGCAGGGAAGATGTGATTGCCTATGGCGTAAAGGCAGGGGATGCCGTGGTGGGAATTGCAGCGAGTGGTCGGACACCCTATGTCATCGGAGCATTGGCGGAAGCAAGAAGGCAACAGGCAAAAATCATTTCGTTGTCCTGCAACCAGGCGGCGCAGATCAGCCAAGGTGTGGATGTGGCGATTAATGTGGTAGTAGGGCCAGAGGTAGTGACCGGATCTACCCGCTTAAAAGCAGCGACGGCGCAGAAGATGGTTCTCAATATGATTACGACCGGATGCATGGTACGGTTGGGGAAAGTGTACAAAAATTTGATGGTCAATGTGCAGGTAACCAATGAGAAACTGAAGGAACGGGCAAAACAAATCGTGGCAGAAGCGACCAACATCTCTACCGATGAGGCAGAGGTACTGTTGCACAAGGCAGACGGTGACGCCAAACTGGCAATCGTGATGCAAAAGACAGGGCTGCAAGCAGAGGACGCAAGCCGCTTGCTCACCCAGTACAAGGGCAATATCCGGCGAATTTTGGAAGCGAATCACACTCAGGAATGACCAGCCTAATCCTTTTGGATGAGGCTTTTTTTGTCTTGGTACGACATGACTGGTAATGAAAATCACTTGTATGATCCATAAAATGTTCATTTGAATATTGACGAAAAAGAGGATATGATTACATTAATTCTTACATTATAATTTTTATAATTTGAATGGACAGAGGTGATAGGTATGAAAAAGGGTGATTTTCACCATCTTGATCATGTGAAAGAACAGCAAACATCGAAGAAAACATTGTGGATTACGCTCCTATTGACGTTGTTTTTTACGATCGTGGAGGTTGTGGGGGGCTTGATGTCCAATTCACTCGCGCTCCTGTCTGACTCCGCCCATATGATTTCTGACGTCTTTGCTTTAGGGTTGAGTATGACCGCTATTTATATGGCGACACGTAAGCCGACTAAGAAGTATACGTTTGGATTTCTCCGTTTTGAAATTATTGCTTCGTTTTTGAATGGCTTGGCTCTTGCCGTGATTTCGATCGGGATTGTCATTGAAGGGATCAAACGGATGATCAATCCGCAAGACGTTGATTTGCAGTTGATGCTGACTATTGCATCCATCGGTTTGGTTGTAAACATCGTGCTGACCATCGTACTTTCCCGCAGTATGAAGGAAGAAGACAACCTCAATGTAAAGAGCGCGTTATGGCACTTTATTGGGGACTTGCTCAGCTCCGTCGGTGTGATTACGTCGGCGATTCTCATTTACATGACCGGCTACTACTTGTTCGACCCGTTGATTAGCTTGGTGATTGGGGGCATTATTTTTACAGGTGGTGCCAAAATCATTCGTGAGTCGCTACTCGTGTTGATGGAATCTGTTCCAGAGCAGTTTGATCTTGATCAAATTCGTCAGGACCTTGGTGAAGTAGAGGGCGTGGAGGATGTTCATGAGCTGCACCTGTGGGCAGTATCCACGGAACATTACTCCCTGACAGCGCATGTGTTCGTTCGTGAAGGCATCCAGCCGTATTGTGTCATTCTGGCGATTAATCACATTTTGCAAACGAAGTACGGAATTGACCATTCGACGATTCAGATCGAGCACCCGACGATTCTGGATCACGGGGAATATGGCAAGCAGTTTTTGCTTAAGCAAGCATAATGATCATGAGAAAAAGGCTAGTCTCCAAGGAAGCTCAGGAGATAGCCTTTTTTTATTTATCTCCCCATTAAAGAAACTGATTACATAGGGTGAACGTCTTACTAGAAAGGGGAGGTTTTTTTATGAGAATCACAACCAAATTGCCACAGTATCATGAAAATGTACATGTTGAATTGATGAAAAATGAATGGGTTCCACTGAATGAACCACAGAGTTTGGGCACGGCAACTCTTTTATCGATTCCTTTCATGCTGATTAACGCACTCATCGTTTTTGGGATCATCCATATTTTTTCGCCAATAACCTTGGAGGAATTGGGGCTGACATCTGATTCGCTATCCATATCCATTGACTTCGGTGCGATATTCTCTCTACTCGCCTTGGTCATTATTCATGAATGCTTGCATTTGATTTTTATCCCGAATTTCTTGAGATCAGAAAAAACATGGATGGGGCTAACGTTGTTTGGCGGGTTTGTAGCAACGGAAGAAAAGATTCCAAAAGCAAGATACATTCTGATTACCATCGCTCCATTCATTCTCATTTCGATTATGTTGCCTGTTCTTCTAGGTTTTTTGGGGCTGTTCACTACTGTATTAAAATTTATGATTTTGATAAACGCAATCGCTTCTTCGGTCGATATGCTGAATCTTTTCCTGGTGATGAAGCAAGTTCCGAGACAAGCAATCTTGATCAGTAACGGACAAAAAACGTACTGGAAAGCGCCCGGAAACGATTAAAGCCAAAGGAGAAGCAACGAACAAATAAGCATAATTCCTGCATTTATCGCCATGACTGGTTTATGCTTTGCCCGAAAAAGATGGGCATGGATAGCACCGAGCATGAGGATGGCGAACAGGATACAAGCGAATGTTAATACTCCAGGAATCCAAAAGGAGCTAACTACTCCGATGACTCCGACCAGCTCAAGTGAGGCAATCACGTCCATAAACCAAAGGGGGTACCCATATTCCTTCCAGTGCTGAAGCATAGAGTTTGCGCGTAAAAATTTCATTAACACAGAGATGGAAAACATCAAAGCCAAAATCAGTGAAAGAATCATGATGAATGTGTTCAACGATTTACACTCCTTTGTTCATTCGAAATCCATTGCCTAACGAGGAGTATAATGGGAGTGATCCATACAATATGTAGTCCAGCCTACAATGAGCAGGAGGAAGTACACGGTGGTCGAAAAGGAGAAGTTTTTATCCCGTATCAATTTGTTTCAGTCGTTAAGTGAAGCAGAGCTAGCCCAATTGGAACCGGCGACTCCTATGGAAGTAGTCAAAAAAGGAACGATAATTTCCTCTCCTCACCTGGAGCTAAAAAGGCTGTTTTTGATCAAGGCTGGGAAGGTTCGTCTATACAAGCTTTCGGCTGACGGCAAAGAGCTGACGATTGATTTGCTCGGCACGGGCCATGTGTTTGGCGAGATCGGCTCGTTTACGATTAGTTCAACCAATATGTACGCCGAAGCGTGGGAAGATTCGGTGATTTGTTCGATTGATAAAGGGCAATTTGAAGAGCTGATGCTAGAGAAGCCGAGGCTTGCCTTGCATTTTATCGAGATTGTCTCGAATCGCTTGCAAGAGGTAGAAGAAATGATGGAGCTCATGGCGTATGGAAGTGTGCGACAGCGTTTAGTATATTTGCTCGGCAGGCTGTGCGAGAAATACGGAGGAGAGCGCCAGGCTGACGCACCAGATTGGATCGAGCTGGCAGTGATCCTGACGCATCAGGAGCTGGCGACGATGATGGGGTGTATTCGTGAAACAGTAACAGAGACACTCCATGAGCTAACAGTAGAAGGCATCGTGAAGAAGGCGGGACTGCGTAAGCCGTTATGGGTGCATCGGGAGCGATTGAGGGAAGCGCTTGCCCCTCATTCATTCACAAATGTATTCTTCACTCGTTTGGACAAGCGGAAATAGGGAATCCAGATCATTGCGGTGATGCAAGTATGAAGCAAGCTTAGTCCCGATTGCTTGACAAACTGACTTGTGTCTCCGAAAAGATTGTTAAAGCTCGTCCAAGCGAACAAATCGATCATGTTCAAGGTGATATAAAAAAGAATCAGACCAACAAATAAATGCGGAGCACGTTTCTTTTTCTGGAAATAGAAAACGAGAAGGAACAGCGAAAATACGAGTAGTCCTATCTCTAACAAAATGTTGCCGTAGTAATACAAAGTGAATGACAGACTTTGCTCCATAAACGGTGCGAGCCCTTCAATTGCTTCAGTATAATCCTGAAAAATGCCGATAACGGATACAAGCAAGGAAAGTGGGCTCAGAACGACAATAATGGTCGGCCAGATTAACCAGCCGCCCAATCCTTTTGGCTTATTTACATTTGCTTCTGTTTGGACATTCATTCGTGTTTTCTTACCTCTCTGATCGTAATGATATCGATACCAGATAATGGTATATAATCAAAGAGGTAAGGTCAAATGCAAAAATTAAGATTTTTGCGAAGGAAGTTGGCAAGAGTTAATCCCAAAGATACGATAGAAGAAGCACTGTTTGGTCAAGGCTGTATACAGGAGCGGAATGCCCATCAACGAAAGGTATTGATAGCCTCCGTCCAGAAAGAAGAACAAGGACAGAAAGGCTAATCCAGCAACGATACGAAGCATTTGATCAAAACGACCGACGTTTTTCATTCTTATCCCTCCGGTTATGGTGTTTGTGATTGATGAGACTTATTGTACCGGAGTACTTTTTGGTTGCATGTAACAAAGTCACATAACGCAAAGCAGAAGGGGAGAAAAGCATGAACCAAATCCGTTACCATCGCAGAAAATACTCGCAGGGTCATACACCAATCGAAAGGCTGGAGCGTTTGTCCAAGGAGTTAGGCGGACCGAGCATTTCTATCAAGCGAGACGACATGCTTGGCTTGACAGCAGGAGGAAACAAGACGCGAAAGCTGGAGTATTTGGTGGCGGAGGCAATCGAGCAAGGGGCAGATACGTTAATAACATGCGGAGCTGTCCAATCCAATCACTGCCGGTTGACTCTGGCGGCGGCTGTTCGAGAAGGTCTGCACTGCCAACTCGTGCTGTCCGCGCCTGAGACGGGCGACTACCAACCGCAGGCGAGTGGCAATCATCTGTTGTTCCACTTGCTCGGAGCAGAAAAAATCGAGGTCATTCCCGCAGAGGCAGATTTGCTTGCAGCTATGGATGAACTCGCTGAAAGTTTGCGAAAACAAGGGAGAAAACCATACCTGATCCCTGTAGGAGGCTCCAATGAAGTCGGCTCCTTGGGGTATATGGCGTGCGCGGAAGAAATTGAGCAGCAGGCTTGGGAAGCGATGACTCCGTACGATTATGTCGTGACGGCAACGGGAAGTGGCGGTACGCAAGCCGGTCTGCTTGCCGGCTTTATGGCGCGTCAGTCCAACACAAACGTAATCGGGATCAATGTCAGCCGCGATCGGGCTGCACAAGAAGCAAAGGTGATGGGGTTGCTGCGCAGTACAGCTGCATTGATTGATTTGCAAGGGGACATACGAGCAGAAGCTGTGCTCTGCGACGACAGATTTGTCGGGCCAGGCTATGCGATTCCGACTGATGGCATGATCGAAGCTGTTCAGTTGGTCGCTCGGACAGAGGGGATTTTGTTAGATCCGGTCTATACGGGTAAGGCAATGGCAGGCTTGATCGGCTTGATTCGCGAAGGGCGTTTTAATCGGAACGATCACGTGCTGTTCCTGCATACGGGTGGTGCCCCAGCGCTGTATACCGTTCCGCATTTGTTTTTGCCATCCAAATAACGTAGCAGGCAGCGGTAGTCCAGGATGTACTTTCACGTCCATAGCTACCGCTGTCTTTTTAGAGGAAAGCTGACAGACTTAGTGCTTTACAGTGCCTTGGTCAGTCACAACATCGGTGGTGTCTACCTGCTGCATCAGCATACGCATGGAAAAGACGATTCCCAGTGTGGCCGTTACCAGAAGACCTGCCAATACAAGGTAACCGACTGATGCGCCTGTTGAATCTAACATGAGCGTAAATAGAGCGAGCAATAACAGCCGCATGCATGTACCAATCGACCGAAAAAAGCTCAGGACCCTGCCCATAAAACGATTAGGTAGCAGTTCCATATAGATGGTCTGTCGGATCAGTCTGGTTGATACATTGCACCAGCCCATAAACGCAGAGAGCAACACAAAAACCGAGCCCATTGGGATCACAACGGTCATTACAAGAGCAATCGCCATCAAGATGAAGTTCCCTACCATATAAGGAAAAGCACCGATTTTTCCACGAAACCAGGTAAGAAGAAATCCCGCCAGCACTGCACCGATGGAATACGTAACCTCTCCCATGGAATAGATCGCCACATCCTCCCCCAAAACTTGGCTAACAAAGATAGGGTTAAGCAGGTTCGTCAGCATAACGGCGAGGAATGGTATCAGCGCAGCAATTCCGAATACGATAAACCCTCGTTTTTCTTTGATATAGACCCAGCTTTGCTGAAATTGTGACAGCCAGGATGTTCGGAGGTATTTTTCTACTTGTTTTTCTTGTGTAAACACATAGTCGATTCCGGTTAAGGAGAGAAAAGCGATCAGATAGGTCAAAGTGTTAAGGATCAGCACGATATGTAGTCCGTATTTCCCCAATAGAAAACCTGCGAAAGCTCCTGCGAGGACCAAAGCGGTCTGGACTTGAATTTCCATGGTAGAATTGATCACATTGTAGTCCTTTTGCTCAAAGGTTTCCTGTATGAAGGCTGACTGTGTAGGTTCGTGAATCTGAAACATGAACATCGACGCCAAAAAAACGAGAACCATCATCCACTCTTGATAAGTCCCCCAAAATCCCCAAGCTGTTACAAGAGCGAGGACCGAGAAGCCTCCTAGCTGTTCCAGCTGTAGAATGGTCTTGCGGGAAAAGCGGTCAATCAATGTACCAAAATAAGGTCCGAGGAGCAGTGTCATTATCGAGGAGAGAAGCATGGTGGAACCAAGTAGGCTGGCTGAGCCTGTGGATTCTACCAAATACCAAGATATCCCGATCATGGTCATCCCCTGGCCAAAGCCTGAAAACAAATTGGAAAGAAACAGCTTGCGAAAATTGCGAATGCGAAAAATCTCGTTCACTCTCGTCACTCCCTTTTCGTTAATAGGGCAGATGAGCAGCCCTATTACAAACATAAAGGAGCCTGATTATTCACGAGGGTCGCCCTTCATCAATAATCAGGCTCCGGGGAGTTCCGAGAGCTCTTTTATAAAATCTTATACCATAAATCGTATCACTTTTTTCTTAAGTCAGCAATATGGCAATATGGAGAACCAAGCGTTACTTATTCAAGATACCTAAATATTCGCGCCAAGGTCCAACATCCGCCGTGTACCGCTTGGCCAAGACTCGTACGATCTGCGCCATGTGGGTTAAATCGTGAACCACCCATGTAGAGAGCAGCTCTCTTGCCTTGACTACGCCAAATGCAGGGTGTATCCCTGTTAATTCGAGATTCTTTTCCAGATCTACGAGTGCTTGTAGTTTTACGAGATTTTCTGTTCGAAGTGTTTTGAATTCCTGGAGCTTTTGTGCAAACGACCTTTCTGAAGTCTCGTGTAAGTGAGAGAAACGGTCAAAAGGAGGAAAGGGTTTGCTTTCCCCATCCTGAAGAATCATTTCGAGCCGTGGGAGCCAATTCGTTTTCTCAGCCTGGGTCAAGTGCTCGATTACTTCGGTGGCATTCCAGGTTGCATTCCCTTCGTTGTCTTGCAACCATCCATCCGATAAGCCCACTAAAAAATACTCCAATGTTTGCGGTGTACGCTCCAGAACCTCAATCGCTTGCTTCAGATTAAAATTCATTGTACGACTCCTTTCGGTATGGAAACCCGTAGTATTTCCCCAACATTTCTCTTTCGTTTCGCGTAGTCCTGCCCATTTTGTGTGGCGAAGGGTGGATTTGTTTGCGTGAATACGTATAGAATGGTCGTAAGCAAGGCTCGAATAATACAGAAACGCAGAGGTTGATAGATGGATGTTTAAAATCGGCGTGGTTGGTCCCAAGCAATCGGTAGAAAGAATTCTTGCGGTTGCAAAGGAATTTGAGGAAGGAATGAATTTTGTTCCGTATCCGTATACAGAGACAAAAGAGACAGAAAAAATTGTCTTGGAAAATGACCAGTATGTGGATCACTGGCTTTTTTCCGGACCGATTCCGTACTTGATTGCCAGGCAAGCATTGGATGATGACAAGCGGATGGAACATATTTACCCGACGGAGTCCAGCATCTATAAAGGCTTTTTGGAAATGGTCTACACTCATCGGAAATTAATTGATCGCGTCAGCATTGATATGCTTTTATCCACAAAATTCATGGAAGATTCCCTTCACAACATCAACATCTCTGTGAGCGATATGTATATGAAGACGTTCGAAGCTACGATCGATCCGCAGGAACTGCTGGATTTTCATCTTGCGCTATGGAAGGAGAAAAAGACAGACGCTGCCATGACCTGCTATCCGACAGTCTATCAAACGCTAGTAGAAGCAGGTATCCCAGCCTATTGGATCTCGCCTAGCCATATGGAGATCCAGCAAACGATACGCGTGTTTGTGGAGAAAGTGCGGACGTCGTATTTCAAGGATACACAAATCGGGATCGAGATGATTGAGGTCGAGCAATTTGACAGAATCAAGGAAAGCGCAAAGACCCCGTATCATTTGCAATATTTGGAGCTGCGAATAAAGCAAGCGCTGATCAAGCTGTGCGAGCAGGTGGATGGATCACTTCTGGAGCAGGGGAATGGCCGATACGTTATCTACAGTACCCGTGGGACGATTCACAGAGAGATCCCTACCTTGCAAAACACAGTGGAGTTTTTGGCGAAGGAAGCAGATACGACGGTCGCTGTCGGAATCGGTTTTGGAGAGACGGCTTTTGCAGCAGAGATGAATGCCCATCGCGCCCTGCGCCAATCGAAGGAAAAAGCAGCGCGAGATATTGTCATGATTCAGGATGATGGAACGATCGTGGAGTGGGTCGGGCAGGAAGAGGAGCTCGTCTACTCGTATCGTGCCGACGATGATGAGGTTTTGGAAAAGCTAAAAAAGGGGAACATCAGCGTCAAAAGCTATAAAAAGCTCGATGCCTTGCTGCAAAAAATGGGTTGGACCGATTTCACGACAAAGGACCTGGCCAAATATTTGCAAATGAGCGAGCGAAATGCACAGCGAATCGTCGCGGATTTGTGTGCCGTTGAGCTGGCGGAGAGCTCGGGGGAGGAATCGCAATCAACCCGAGGAAGGCCCACCAAACGATACCGACTTTTGTAAGCACCCGTTACGGGTGCTTTTTTCATTGCCGAGAAATCGAAATGTTAAAAAAAAACGTTGCCAATAGTCTCAACATTTCGTAGAGTATATATAACGACATGTCGCAATATATGCGGTAAATAAGAGGGCTGGACCATATTGGCGCGGATTGTCGGTCATCGAACGAGATGAATGCGCTTTCGCCAAAATGAAAGACTAGCTTAGTAACGCAACTAGAAGGAGGTATCCACACATATGGTATCAGCACGAACGAGAAACTGGATTTTAGCGCTACTCTTTTTAGGCTGGGCATTAGGGAACCTGGATCGATACGTCATGAACTATGCCATTTTGTCGATCACAGAAGACTTGCAGCTTGGTGCTTCTTCCACGGGATTATTGCTCAGTAGCTTTTTTGCTGGTTATGCACTCATGCAAATGCCTGGAGGTTGGCTGGCAGACCGATTTGGTGCCAGAAAAGTACTCATTGCTTCTGTTGTCATGTGGTCTATTTTTACGGGGCTGACCGGAGCTGCTTGGTCTATGGCTTCGATGATTCTCATCCGTTTTCTGTTCGGGATCGGCGAAGGTGGTTTCCAACCAGCCAGCTCGAAGATTATCGCTACCATATTTCCTATCAAGGAACGCTCGCGAGCCATGTCCGTGATGCTCTCCTCTAGTGCCATTGTTGGACTTTTCTCTCCGATTTTATCCGTTTGGATGATTCAAACCATGGGCTGGCGAACCATGTTCCTCGTCATTGGAGCTATTGGCGCTATCATTGCTTTCCTGTTCTGGCGCTATATTAAACTTCCACAAGCAGAATCTGCAACGAATACAACTGGCTCCGAGCAATCAAAAACCTCAGTGGCTATGCTGTTTAAAACACCGCTGCTTTGGAGTCTGTTAATCGCTTACTTCAGCATTTATGCAGTAAACTGGGGCCTCGTAACCTGGATGCCAACCTACTTGAGCAAGGTACGCGGACTGGACATGATTTCACTCGGCTGGCTGCAAACGATCCCAGGCTTTGCTACGTTGGTCGGTATTTATGTGAGCGGCTATGTACTGGACAAGCTGCCTAAAGGTCGCGAAAAAATCATTGGTAGTTTCTCCTGTGTGGTAGTGGCGGTCCTCTTGTACTTCATGTTTACTGCATCGAGCGTGACGATGTTTATTACGTATCAAGCCATTGTGTCGCTGTTCCTTTCCTTTGTGATCATTCTGTTGCCGTCTGTTGTCCTGAAAAATCTTCCGGCTGCCGTAGCGGGAACAGGGATGGGCATCGTGAATACAGGTGGACAGCTGGCTGGTTTTATCACGCCGATGGCGATTGGTTTTATCGTCGAAGCGTTTAACGGTTCATTTGATGCAGCGTTCTGGATGCTGATCGGCTTCGCGGTCATCTGCATTGGCGCACTATTATCGTTGAACTATGAAAAAGGCGAGCTGTTAAAGCAAAACGCCGACAGTGCATCCGCCTGAACATCGAGAGAAAGGAGCGTATGAAATGAACAGAACCGAGATCATTTCTGCGTTAATTGAACAAAAAAGAGACGCGTTTATTCGCGTTAGCGATAAAATTTGGGAAACACCAGAGATTTACTTCGAGGAGCATCGTTCTGCCGAGTACTTGTGTCAAGCGCTGGCAGCAGAAGGCTTTGAAGTGGAGAAAGGAATCGCTGGACTGAATACTGGCTTTGTTGCCAGCTTCGGAAGCGGCAAGCCTGTCGTAGCCATTCTGGGCGAGTATGATGCGCTGGCAGGTTTGAGCCAGAAAAAAGGCGCCATCAATCATGATCCAATTGTCACTGACGGTCATGGGCATGGGTGCGGACATAATCTCCTCGGAGCTGGAGCGTTGGCAGCAGCGGTTGGCATCAAGGATTACATGGAGCAAACCGGCTTACAAGGTACAGTTCGCTACTATGGGTGCCCAGCAGAAGAAGCGGGCTCGGGAAAAGCGTATTTGGCAAGAGCCGGCGTATTTGCTGACGTAGATTTTGCGCTCTCCTGGCATCCTGCGACAGCGCCAAGCATCATGAACATCAGCTCGCTTGCGAATTACTCCGTTCGTTTTCAGTTTCACGGAAAAAGCGCGCATGCAGCCGCCGCTCCGCATTTGGGACGCAGTGCCTTGGATGCCGTGGAACTCATGAACGTAGGCGTGAACTACATGCGAGAGCATATGATTCCGGAAGCACGGGTTCACTACGCGATTACGAATACAGGTGGAATTTCGCCAAACGTCGTCCAGCCGTTTGCGGAGGTCGTATACTTGATTCGCGCTCCGAAAAAGCAGCAAGTGAAGGAGCTGTATGGAAGAGTCTACGACATCGCAAGGGGAGCCGCCTTGATGACGGGAACCACTATGGATGCGGTGTTTGAGGGTACAGCTTCTGATCTCGTGCCGAATACGATATTAGCAAAGCTCATGCACAAAAATCTGGTTGAAGTCGGCGTGCCAACGTACGATGAAGCAGATCAACAATATGCCAAACAAATTCAGGCAACGTTATCAGCTGAGGATATGAGAGCATCATTGTTCGGGTTGGATCGTGAAACGGCGAAGCAACTAAAGGACAAGGCGATTGCGGATGTGATCGGGCCACTTCCTACGCACGAGTTTACGCTTGCCGGGTCTACAGATGTAGGAGATGTCAGCTGGCAAGTTCCAACGATGCAATGCATGACGACGTGCTGGGCACTGGGTACGCCTTTCCATACGTGGCAGGTCGTCTCGCAAGGGGCCATGCCAATCGCACACAAGGGGATGTTGCAGGCAGGTAAAGTCATGGCTGCTACAGCGATTGAGGCGATGGAAAACCCGGCGCTGATCGAACAGGCAAAAGCCGAATTGCAGGAACGTTTGGAAGGAGAAGAATATTTCTCGCTCATTCCGGATGATGTTCAACCACCTCAAAAAGCGTAAATCGACGGTGAAAAGGAAGTTGGTTAGTCAAGTGGCGCAGCAAACAAGAACGATTGAAACAGACTGCTTGGAAAAATGGATCGAGCAATATCGCGGGGAGTCCGGCAAGGGCAAATGCGCTGCTTATATCCCCGCTTTGAAAGAGGCTGACCCAACACAGCTAGGGATTTGTGTGATGGGACCAGATGGACAAATCAGCAGGGCAGGCAACTACGATGCTCCTTTCACCCTGCAAAGCATTTCCAAAGTCATCAGCTTTCTCGCAGCTTGTACGCACCACGGGATTTCGAATGTATTGGAGCAGGTGGATGTAGAGCCTACAGGAGACGCATTTGATTCAATGGTTCGGCTGGAAATGCATAAGCCGGGCAGGCCGTTTAATCCGATGATCAATGCAGGAGCCATTACGGTTTCTTCCCTGTTGCAGGGGAACGGAGTCCAGGAAAAATTTCGCTCCTTTCAAGACATGGTTGAGCGCATGACAGGACGCAAGCATCAGATCAACGAGGAAGTGTATCGCTCTGAGTGGCAAACGGCCAACCGGAATCGTTCCCTCGCCTACTATCTCGCAGCTACTGGCTTTTTGGCTTGTCCGGTAGAGGATGCTTTGGATGTGTACATCCGCCAATGCTCACTGGAGGTAACGGCGGAGGACATTGCAAAAATCGGCTTGATCCTGGCGCATGATGGCTATGATCCGATACGCAAGGAACAGCTTTTCGGCAAAGAGCTGGCTCGTGTAACCAAAGCACTGATGGTCACATGCGGCATGTACAACGCTTCCGGCAATTTTGCCGCTTTTGTGGGCGTACCAGCGAAAAGCGGCGTTTCAGGAGGCATTATGGCTGCCGTCCCTCCGCGTGGGCGTTTTGGTGAGCTGCCTTTTGCTGGCGGCTGTGGAATCGGTGTGTATGGCCCTGCGATTGACCAGTACGGAAACAGTGTGGCAGGGGTAGCACTGCTCAAGCATATGGCAAATGCGTGGGATTTGACGATCTATTAAAAAGAAATGGCTAGAGATCATGTCTGGATCTTTAGCCATTTCTTTTTGTCCATTGTACCTTGATTCATTTATAAACAACTAATTACTCAAGGAAATTGTCATTGTTCCTCTTATTCCTTTACCAGCACTTTGGTTTGTGTGAAGTACAATTTTATTAAAACCATTTGGAATGGATGTATTAGGATAATTGTAATTTTGACCTGAACCAGGTATAGAAATTTCTTTTCGCAAAGCTGAATCTTGATAAAATTGGAGTACGGCTGGTTCACTAGAAAAATTTGCGGTTCCTACTATAGAAATAGGCCGGTTAATTGTATTCCCTTTCCAAAGGGTTTTTGAAAAAGGATAACCTTCCGGAGCATATAGGTAGTATGGGCCTGAAAATAGAGTTTGAACCGGAACAAACTCAATCCGATCAATAAACAGATTACCCTGCGTTTGACTGGTGTATTGTCCGAGACGTACATCGATTTCTCCTAAAGGTAGGGAGATAGGATCAGGAAGAGAGATTGTAAGCAATCTATAGTTTCCATTTTGTCCTGGCACGTATCCTTGATCTTGAACGTTTTTGGTGCTTGGAAATGTAAAATTACCGCCTTGAAGAGTCTGCTTTCCTGCATTGACTGATTGCCAAATATCGATGCTTGAATCTGAAGGGTTCGCATAACGTACACGAATGTGATACTGACCAGCAAGTTTATTGGTAATAGGTACAACGAGGGAAGGTCCGAGTGGGAGTTGAACCGCGTTGGTCCCGTTCAATCTTTCCTGTACAACTTTAAGTGGACTGCCATCCTCAATATAACCTTTTTCAGCTGGAATTCCTTTAATCGTAAATACTCCTGTTGTTGGATCTGATTGGCCTATTACATTTTCGGGATGTAGATTTTTGAAAACAAATGCATTTATCACTGCATCTTGGCCACCCAGCTCGTCTGTCCATGGAAAGACAAAATGAACTTTATGGTTATCAGGTGCTACAACTCTCTTGTCATAGCCATAATTTCCTCCATTGGTAATACTAGTCCCATCTGCAAAATCCATCATGATTCCAACATACGGGCTCATAACCCGTGGTGTTACTCCAATTAACGGATTGTCTCTTGAAATGTTGATAGGGTCATTTGCAGCTCCACCGGAATCCCCGTAAGTATATGTTTGTGATTGATTGTATCCTCTATCTAATACTTGTTGAATCTGATCCACTCGATCCCATGTTCTCGTTGAAATTTGCGTCAGTTCACCAGGGAAATTCCCATACAGGTACGTGCTTGGATCACCAGCGGATGGATAGCCTCGCCAGTCAACCCTTCCTACTAGATCAGAAAATAAGAATCTCGTTTGTTCTATATCTGTTTGTGTCGGATAAACTTCTGGACTGTCATTAGTAGGCCATTTATCAAAAGTAGGCCATAATGCAGCAATATCAAACCCGTATAATGTTGACGTGTAGATAAAGTCGGCGGAGCTAATTTGACTAGATTCATCGTCCTGTATGTTTTGTAACCCTGTTACAAAAAGAGTATAAACATTCTCACTATGCTTTACGATCCACTGTTTTAGATAAGTCAGAAAGTTCGTTTTATCTGAATCACTAATTCCCCAATCTGTTTGTTTAGAAATAGCCTCCTTTAAAAGGCCCAGATGCATGGTTGCTGCTTGAACATATAGAGGAAGTGCATAGGCTGCATAGTCTTTTAGTGTAAATTGGGGTATATCATGAACAAATTGGAGGTGAATCGTATTAACTGTGCTTCCTATAGTCGAGGTCTTCGGATCGGTTAAATTCTTAACTTCTGTGGCTAAAACATCAAGTTCATTTTTCCAACCTTGCAGCAGTGCCTGTAATTTGTTCAATGTGTCTGTTGTTAACGCTTGGTTAATTAAATCTTGAATCTGCTGCCGCAAAATATCAAATAAATCGGGTTGTGAGGGGGGCCAAATTAAATCAATAATAGGAATAAAGAAGCCTATTACAGACCCTACAAAAGGTATGTAAGAAGAAGCATAGCTTAATATAGTTGTGACTAAGGCACGATAATCGATATTATTGTCTGTTGCGAGCTGAAGGTAATCTCGCGTGATTTGTCCATTGTAAACATCATGCCAAACATCTTTTAATAATTGCTCCCAATCAAATCCGTCTGCCTTGCTAGCTAGATTGTTCAACTGTTGATAAGCAGATGTCGATAGTGTGTTATAAGGACCAGTGGATAAAGAGTTTTTTTCCTGCATGGAATAACTCCCCCTTTTTGATAAACTACGCTAATTAATTTCCTTATTTTAACATTTTTGACGAATACTCGTACAGCCGCTGGCTTTCATTGGCAAAAAAAAGAACCTGTGACATACTGGAGCTATCACGGTCATCGGAGGAAATCAACATGATAGATGTGGTTGCATGTGGTGAGCTATTGATTGATTTTACACCTGTACAGCAAAAGGAAAAGCCGGGCAGCATTGCATTTGAGCAAAACCCTGGAGGAGCGCCTGCCAATGTGCTTGCCGCCCTGTCGCGCTTTGGGAAGCGGACTTCCTTTATCGGTGCGGTGGGAAACGATATGTTTGGGCGTTTTTTGCAGCAAACCTTGATCAGACAGAATATTGGCACAGAAGGACTTGTATTCACGGAGGAAGCACCTACAACGTTGGCTTTTGTCCATCTCGATGAGACAGGCGATCGTGCTTTTCACTTTTACCGCAATCCGGGTGCAGACATTATGCTGCGGGAGCAGGACGTGAACGAGGAGCTGATTGCACAGGCAGCGATTTTTCATTTCGGTACGCTGTCCTTGACGCATGAGCCAGCCCGATCAGCAACCTGGACAGCCGTCCAGTACGCGAAAAAGCATCAGCGGCTCCTTTCATTTGACCCGAATATTCGAGCGTCCTTATGGGGGGATCTGGAGGAAGCAAAGGCTTTGGCTCTCCAAGGAATGACGCAGGCCGATATCGTCAAGCTGTCCGAAGAAGAGCTGGCTTTTCTCATTGGGAGCGAGGATGTCGTGGAAGCGACAGCGTGGATGCTTGCGCAATATGAGCTGCAGGCTGTTTTTGTCACCTTGGGGGAAAAAGGGTGTTTTTACCGCACACGAAATCAGTTCGGTACAGTCGGTGGATTTCCAGTAACCGCGATTGATACGACTGGTGCGGGAGACGCGTTTGTGGGCGCGCTGCTCTATCAGCTTCTTGAGGTGGGGGAAAGTATGCTGGATATCTCACAAGCCACGTTAGAGGACATGGTGCGTTTTGCGAATGCCGCAGGTGCACTCGCGACAACAAGATCTGGTGCCATTCCCGCCATGCCTACACTGTCTGAGGTCAAAAGCTTCATGGAAGCAGCACGGTAGGAGGGAAGAGTCATGATTTTTGTGGAAGTCATCCTGCCTGTCCTGCTCATTTTTCTCAGCGGCTACATTTTGCAGCGCATTTTCAAAATGGATTTGAAGCCGATTTCTTCCCTGGCGATTTACATCTTGTCGACGGCGCTCGTCTTTCGTACCTTTTACAAAACACAGCTCGACTTGCAATTATTTTATATCGTGGTGATTTCTCTGCTTTTGCTGGCAGCTCTCGTTGTGATCACGCAGTTGACGGCACGCATGTTCAAATACGACAAGCAACAGGAAAGCGCACTGATGCTCGCGACCGCCTTCATGAACAGTGGCAACTACGGGACGCCGATTATCTTGTTTGCCTTTGGAGACGCTGGCTTTACGTATGCGGTGCAAATCATGGTTTTCCACTCGATCATGATGGGCGTATTCGGCGTGTATTTTGCCTCCCGAGGCGGGAATGGGATGGGGACGGCCATCAAGGCGATTTTCAAGCAGCCATCGAATTACGCAGTGGTTCTCGCGATTTTGCTGCAACAGCTGCAAATCGTCATCCCGCAAAGCTACTACCAGGCAATTGATCTCGTTGCACAGGCGGCGATTCCAGTCGTGATGCTCATCTTGGGCATGCAGCTCGCCAATGTATCTACCAAAGCGCTAGAGTGGCAGGGACTCAGTGCTGCGAGTGTCATTCGACTCGTGGCGTCACCACTTTTGGCGTACCTCATCTGCCTGTTATTCCCGATTGATCCGCTGCTGCAAAAGGTGCTGGTCGTTCTGGCAGCCATGCCTTCTGCTGCAACGACTGCGATCTATGCGATCCAATTCAACATGCGACCACAATTCGTCTCCAGCAGCGTGTTGGTTACGACGGTGATCAGTATAGGTACATTAACGTTTTTGCTGAACATTTTGCACTAGTCCTGATGTAGACAAGGGAGGAAGATAACTTGAACAAGGCAGAAGTATTGCGGCTTTTTGACAAGGAGATGAGGGTGAAAATCACCTATCCGCCACTCCGGCGGGAGGAGACAGAACACCTCGTTCGCCACGTCTCACCCACCTCGGATGATTCAGGAGTCGTTTTGTATTCCAGGCTGTCTGAAGAAAATGCAGAGGAAGTTATCAAGCAGGAACTTGAGTATTTCTCAAGTCTTCAGCAATCCTTTGAGTGGAAGCTGTTTGACTATGACCAACCCGCTCATTTGCTTGAGAGGCTGAAAGCTCATGGTTTTACGGTTGATGAGGAGGAAGCGACGCTTGTGTTGGAGGTGGCGCAGGCAAAGGAGTTGCGAAGCCTTGTCATTCCGCCAGAGATACGGCAAATCACAGACGCGGCGGGCATTGATGATATCATGCAGTTGAAGGAGCATCTATGGGGGAGTGTGAGTGCTGAGCTTGCTGCGAGATTAAAACGGGATTTGGCGGAAGATCCTGAACACCTGCTCGTGTACGCTGCGTACAGTGGCGATCAGGCAGTGAGTGCAGCTTGGATGTACTTGCATGAGGATACGTCCTTTGGCAGTCTGTGGGGAGGCTCTACTTTACCTGAATTTCGAAATAAAGGCTATTATACGGCTCTCGTGGCAGTGCGGGTACAAGCAGCACAGGAACGCGGGTATCCGTTATTGATGGTGGATGCGAGCCCGATGAGTCGACCGATCTTGGAGAAAAAAGGCTTTGAATTTCTCGCCTATTCTTATCCTTGTTTTTATGAGTATAAATAGTATCGTATCGTGAAAATGGAAGCTGCCCAATGCTCTGAGGGGCAGCTTTTGTAGTTGCAGATCGTCGCCTGTGTAACTATTATGAGAATAAGAATCATTTGCAAAATTATCCTACATATGATTAGGCAGGGAGAAGGTCATGGAGCAAGCATCTGTACATTCCATATACGATAGCTACATTAATGCATTGCCTTCTACGAAGAGTGATTGCATTGTGTCCGAAGCGAATCGGTATACACGGACGAATAATGACGGCTACTTTCGGAGAGTGATTCCCCGACCGGGATTGGAGCTGGTTGAATCCAACTATTCCCTCCAGGAAAACCGCGTCATGGATATACAGTCGCAGGCAGCCATGGTGGAGCTTAGCTTTTGTTTGGAGGGGAGCGGGGAGTTCGTCGTTTCGGGAAGTCAGCACGAGTTTTTGCCTGGGAGCTGTTCTCTTCAATTGATGAACGACTTTCATGCGCATTTTATGTACCGGGCGGATGGTTCTCATCAATCTGTCGGCATCGGTATATCCGTGGAGCAATTTAATGATTGGGTGGCCGAGAGCGATGTGGGAGCAGCCTATTCTTTTCAAGGGCTGCTAGGCAATCAAGCCTATCGTCTGTTTCGTATGCCGTTGCAACCATATATGGCTCGGATGCTCCAGCAGTTGAACGATTTTACATCCTCCCATCAGAAGCTGCGGAGATTGTATACAGAAAGCAAGATTCTTGAGATTGTGTCGTCGGCGCTGGATGCGTTTTTGTACGAGCGGGAAGTGAATCGACCGAGATCACAGTTATCTCGGAGTGATCGGGAAAAGATACACAACGCTCGTGACATTTTACTCGAAAATATGGAGTCTCCCCCTTCTCTGATCGAACTGGCGCGTTTGGCGCAGCTCAATGAATACAAGCTGAAGATCGGCTTCAAAGAAGAGTTCGGGACCAGTGCATTTGCCTATTTGCGGGAAAGGCGTTTGGAAAAAGCACTTGGACTACTACAGGAAGGCAATCTGAATGTCAGTGAGGTTGCGCTCATCGTGGGATTCTCTAACTTCAGTCATTTCTCCGAGGCGTTTCGCAAGCAGTATGGACTCAATCCTTCCGAAGTGAAGCGGGGGAGGTTTTGCTAGTTTTACAAGCCATCAGACCGTGTTATACGTCTTCCACAGATATATCGTTTATAGCAGAGCGGTTGTTCGGACAAGAGGTTATTCTCATCCTCGGCATAGGGCGAGCGGCAACATGCCATTAGGCTCCAGGTCCCTAAAGAAAAACAATATTTTCATGCGAATATTCAAAAAAATCCATTTTGCACTTGAAACTTACGTAACGTAATGAATTATGATGTAGATCCCGGTAAAAACCTCACGCGAAAAACGTACGCTAAGCTTAAAATGAGAGGGAGTTGAAGAGAATGACGAAACAAACACGAATTGGTAAAACAGATTTAGTTGTCAATCCAATCGGACTTGGAACAAGCGCTGTAGGTGGCCACAATATTTATCCTGATTTAAATGAAGAAGTAGGGAAAGATTTGGTGCGGGCTGCGATTAACCATGGAGTGAATTTTTTAGATACAGCGTTTTTTTATGGAACAGGACGTTCAGAGGAGCTAATAGGTGAAGTGATAAAAGAAGCAGGAAAGCGTCATGAACTCATCCTTGCAACAAAAGGTGGCCTTACACTTGTCGGCAATGATGTTACCATGGATAATTCGCCTGCTTATTTAAAACAAACCGTTGAAGATAGTTTGAAAAGGCTACAAACAGATTACATAGATTTATTTTATATTCATGCTCCAGATCAGGATACACCAAAAGATGAGGCGGTTGGAGTCTTAAAACAGCTAAAGGACGAAGGTAAAATTAGAGCAATTGGCGTTTCTAACTTTTCACTGGAACAATTGAAAGAAGCAAATAAGGATGGTTATGTCGATGTAGTACAGGGAAACTACAATTTGCTGCAGCGTGAAGCGGAACAAGAATTCTTTCCATATACGACAGAGAATAATATCTCGTTTATTCCATACTTTCCACTAGCATCAGGCTTGCTTGCCGGTAAATACAATAAGGATATGACATTCAATGATCTACGCAAAGATATGCCTCACTTCCAGGGCGATAACTTTATAAGAAATCTAGAAAAGGTAGAGCAGCTCCGTAAAATTTCAAATAAAAAAAATGCCGAAGTTGCTCATATAGTCCTTGCTTGGTATTTCACACATCATTCAATTGATGTTGTCATTCCCGGAGCACAAAGAGCAGAGCAAGTGCTGGATAATTTAAAAACAGTAGACGTCCACCTGACAGAAGAAGAAATCAACGAAATTGATCGTATTTTTAAATAGGTTCTCTGTGGCGAATCTTCGTACTACTGCCCTTTCGTATTAGGAGGTTAGCCAGTTTTTACTGGTTGACCTCCTTAGTAAACGGTTTGGTTGAACTTAGTAGTTGATTTTGTTGGTCTAATCGCTTTAATGCGTCAGTGACTACTTCTTTTGAAAAGTTTTTCACAATTACCTGATTCTCTATTAAGAAAACATTATCGTCCATGTTCCGCTCAATGTAACCCAACAATCCAGCCTTAGTGCAAAGGGAACACCATCTCTTGTCACCTTCACTAAAGGTGACTGTGACCTCAATATGTTCTAAAGATTCTTCACTTGAATCTTGAATCGTATCGTCAAATGTCCAGTTAACTAATACTGGTACACTATTCCCGTCAGGTACGAAATAATACTTTCTAAACCATCTTGCTCGGTTATTGTCACCAACAACCCTTATCTGTTCTTTTGCTTCGTCCTCAGCTAAAACTTCGTAATGCTTACCACGTGTCAGAGCGTCAAAATAAAGACCCACATCATTGCAAATTACTATCGTTCTTTTGGTGTCTGCCACCTTCGTTCACACCACCTGTTCCCCAATGACAATATATCAATATCTAAAAATCATTATACATGAATGCTGTGCTAAACGGCCCTTTCGTGCGCAATCAGCAACCCTAGCGATTCATCGTTCATGTATAGTAGAATGATACAAAAAAGGGAACAGAAGGTGTAAGCGATGTGCAGAAACATCAAAACCTTATTCAACTTCGACCCACCTGCGACAGAAGATGAGGTTCAAGCAGCAGCCCTGCAATTCGTGCGCAAACTCTCGGGCTTCAACACGCCTTCGAAGGCCAATGAAGAGGCTTTTAACCGCGCGGTCCAAGAGGTCTCCGTTGTTGCGAAAAACCTCCTGGATTCGCTCGTGACGAATGCAGAGCCACGCAATCGAGAAGTCGAGATCGAGCGTGCTCGCGCGAGAAACGCCAAACGGTTTGGCACGACAGAGTAGTAAGACGATAAAGAGAAATAGACTATTTAACGGGCAGGCCTTCAAGGTAACTGCCTGTTTTTGTTTCCCGTATCAGAAATTTCAGTATCTTATCATCGTCTTATGAGATGATTTATCATTTCGCTGCTATGTCTCTCTCCTGCGAATTATATTATCGTAGAAGGCAAAGGGGAGAGGATCATCATGGAAAAGGTGAACGTCGCACAACATTTATCACGCTTGCAAGATTCCTGGGGCTCTCTGGTTGTCGGAGAGATGAATGATACGTCTATTAAGCTAGAGAAGCTGCAAGGTGAGTATCCTTGGCAACAAAATGACCAGAAAGATGAACTGCTGTTTGTCGTCAAAGGCAGACTGCTGCTGATGTACCACGAGCGTAATATATGGGTCGAAGCCGGAGAGTTTATCGTTGTGCCAAAGGGAGTTTCCTATAAACTGTTTATTCCGAACGGCGATTGTCATCTACTGGCGATTGAACCGAAAAAATTCGCTGCTCTCAAGCGCTGCTCCTAAGACGATCAACATAGAAAATCAAGCGCTATTCGTTTGTGGATAGCGATGATATAGAGCTGTCAATCGACCGGTCACTTTCGTTGGCTGGACAATTGGCGGCTTTTTTGCTATTAATATATGTTCAAAAAAGTGTTGACTTATACGTAATTTGTACTGTAATAAATACTGATAGCTCCAACTCTTTTCGAGGTGATGAATGTTGGACGACGGCATATATGTATTGATCAAAAAGGGAGACCCCGAACAGCTTCAAAAGCGTCAGTTTCTACATAAGGAAGAGTGTACGATTGGGAGACGGGGCAATCAATTACAACCAGACATTGCTTTTTCCAGTCCGTATATATCCAGAAGGCATGCAGTGATACGGAAAATCAATAACCAATATACGATTTCTGATTTGCAAAGCAAGCATGGGACAGAAGTGAACGGAATGCCGATACAGCAGGCACCCCATTTTCTTTATCATGGTGATCATATTACGCTGGCCAAAGGCGTGGTAGAAATGATATTTTTCGCAGAGGGTAGCGAGATGGATGTGACACGGGAGTTCTCATTCCCTTTGACGTATCCAAAAGAAACTACCTCTACTTCCGGCTTGGTCATCAATCTGGAACGCAGAGAAATCCGTCTCGATGGTGCGAGAATCCATTTGACCGGAAAAGATATGGACTTGCTCATGCTTTTGTACCAACGTGCGAATCAGGCGGTTAGCTATGAGGAAATCATGGTACTCGTCTGGCCGGAGCGGTTGCTGAATGCTGAGAGCAGTGTTCCCGATGTTGGACGAGCCGAGATCAACGCTCTCGTTTATCGCTTGCGTAAGCGGCTGGGCAGATATGGCGAGAATGTCACCACGATCCCGCGCTTTGGTTACATGTGGGAAGAATAGTAGGCAGTACGACAGACACAGGATAAATTTCCTGTGTTTTTTTGCATTTGATGTAACTATCTGACACTTATCATCGTACTATGAGAATAGTCTCATCATGTCATCATCTTTTTTCCATATATTATGGTA
Organism: Brevibacillus sp. AF8; assembly: GCF_021270385.1. NCBI lineage: Bacteria > Bacillati > Bacillota > Bacilli > Caryophanales > Paenibacillaceae > Brevibacillus > Brevibacillus sp. AF8. The sequence continues at coordinate 184,474 of NZ_JAGQDN010000005.1, forward strand.
TCCGACTGTAATATCGTGTGATAGGGAAGGTGAATGACTAGTGAAAAAGACATGGATAGTATTTTGGACGGTTTTTGTCGTTGTTCTTTCAGGTTTTTTCTATCTTTTCTGGGACTTTTGGAAGGACACTACGCAGTCGGAAGGCGAGAGAGCAAAGGCCGCATTCACCGCGTATACGACAAAATGGGGAGAACAGAAATTCTCTGACATGTACGAGCAGCTTTCTTTACATACAAAAAGGACCATCAACAAAGAAGAATTCGTTTCACGTTATCAAAACATTTACGGAGGAATCGAGGCCAAAGCGATTGTGGTCGAGCCGATGTACAATGGCGACGTTTTGCCAGGTGAGGATGGGCAGATCAACTTTCATTACCGGCTGACGATGGAAACTTTCATTGAACCGATTTCCTTTACGGGAAAAGCGACGCTAGTCAAAGAAACGCAGAACGACTTGGAGGATTGGTACATTCATTGGAATCCTTCTTTTATTTTTCCAGAAATGAAAGAAGGGGACAAAGTAAGAGCCAATACGGTGTATCCCAGACGAGGTGAAATCACGGATCGGGCAGGGCGGCCATTGGCAACAGAGCGTATCGTGGTAGATATCGGGATAAATCCGGGAGAATGGAGCCAGACGTCACAGACCGGGAAAATGGCGGTCAGCAAGCTTTTGCAAATTCCGTTGGATGACCTCACCTCGAAGGTACAAGCTACGACAAGCAAGTCGGCAAAGTTTATCCGGATCGCCACGCTGCCACAGGACGATGAACGCCTCAAACAATTAGAAAAAACAGAAGGGCTCAAATTGCACAAAAAGAAGGTCCGTTACTATCCCTATCAGGACGCGACGGCCCATCTGGTTGGCTATGTAGGAGCGATCAATCAGGAAGAGTACGAGAAGCGAAAGAATCAGGGCTATAAAACGTCCGATGTGATTGGAAAATCAGGACTGGAACAGATTTTTGAGGAGAAGCTAAGAGGGAGTACAGGTGGGCGCATTATCATCACGGATGCAGATGGAACGGAAAAAAAGACCGTGGCGGAACGCTTTGCCAAGCATGGACAGCCACTGGCATTAACTATAGATGCTGAAGTGCAGAAAACGATTTACCAGGAGCTGAAAAACGAAGCAGGCACGGCTGCGGCCATCTCACCAAAGACCGGGGAAATACTGGCGCTCGTCAATTCTCCTTCCTTTGATCCGAATGCGTTTGTGCTTGGGATGTCGGCTACAGAGTGGAAGCAACTGAATGAAAACCCGCAAAAGCCGTTTCTGAATCGATTCGTGCGCGGGTTTGCGCCGGGCTCCACCTTCAAGCCGATTACGGCAGCGATTGGCCTTGAGTCAGGTGCAATTACCTCTTCGGACAGTATCCACGTCCGCGGACTGCATTGGCAAAAGGATGCGTCCTGGGGTGGATACGAGGTAACGCGGGTCAGCGATTACGGGGGACCTGTCAATTTGGAAAAAGCATTGGTGTACTCCGACAATATTTATTTCGCGAAAGCGGCGCTCTCCATGGGGGAGGGGCAATTTGTGAAAAAGAGCGAGCTGCTTGGATTCCATGAAGCTCTCCCGATTCCATATCCACTGGAAAAGTCGAAGCTGTATAACGATGGTTTCAAAAACGAAATTCAATTGGCAGACTCCGGTTACGGTCAGGGCGAGGTAACGATGACGCCGCTTCACCTCGCGTTGGTGTACAGCGCTTTTGCAAATGACGGGAATATCGTTCATCCATCACTGTTGCAGGAAGACAAAAAAGACGGGTATTGGAAGACGAATGTCATACCTGCAGATGTGGCGAGTACGGTGAAGCAGCATTTGATACAGGTTATGGAAGATCCGCGCGGCACAGGACGAGGAGCACGCGTGCCTGGTATTCGCATGGCGGGCAAGACTGGAACAGCTGAACTAAAGCAGAAAAAAGGCGAGCTTGGGCTGGAAAACGGTTGGTACGCCGTTTTTAATGTAGATGATCCGCGTTTGCTGGTTACCATGATGATAGAAGATGTCCGTGGTCGGGGTGGCAGTCATGTACTCGATGCACGTATCAAACGGATTTTCACGAAGGTACTGAAAAATTAGGGAGAGCAAGTATGAAGGAAGAAAAAAACAATCGTGTGAAACGGCTGCAAATCGTCTATATCGTCGTATTTCTGATGTTTGTGGTTATCATTTTGAGATTGGCGCAAATCCAAATCCAGCAAGGGAGCAGTTATGCAAATGAGCTGGCAGACAGATCGTATAAAAAAGATTACATTCCCGCTATGCGTGGAAACATTTATGACCGCAACGGATATGTCATTGCCGAAAGTCGGCCTTCCCATCTCGCCGTCTTCCGTGAACAAGAGATCATGGAGCAGAAAGCGTACGTTGACCTGGTGGAAAAGCTGGAGAAAATACTGAGCCTCGACAAGGCCACGCTGTTAAAAAAGATGGATGTCGGCTATGCCTACGAGAAAGGCAAGTATGTGGAAGCGGCGCGACAATTGCCGCGCTATTTAGAGAAAGAGCTGAAGGTGGATTTGACGAATAAAGAAATCGCGGTATTGGGTGAGCATCGCGGCGATTTGCCGGGGATTGAAGTCGTGACAAAACCGATCAGAAAATATGATCCGAAGCAAATCGCTGTACAGGCGGTTGGGTATGTCCGGCCCTTTCACATTGCTGAAAATGTGAAGCTCGCCTCCTATAAGGATGAGAGTACGCAGTATTTACCGAACCAGTTAGTCGGGCTGGATGGAATTGAATTGTCTTACGAAAAAGAGCTTCGCGGGAGTAACGGTTACCGGATGTATGAGGTCGCAGCAGATCAAACGGTAGTGAAGCAAGTGGAGGAAGTTCCATCTATTCCGGGCAATCATGTGTATCTCACCATTGATCAACGGGTACAGCTAGGTATCCGGGATTCGATCCGAGAGTTTCTTCCGAAGATGCGTGCAACCATCCCTGAGGCGAGGGGGGCAAAGGGAGCATACGTCGTGGCGGTCGAGGTTAAGACAGGCAAGGTCGTCGCGATGGTCAGCTATCCTGAATACGATCCAAACGTATGGATTGAGGGACCCGATCAAAAAATGTATGACCAGATCAAGCTGGCGGTGACGAATGGGACGATTCGGGAAGCCCCTTACGACACGCGGCCATTAAATGGCGAGTCGGCCATCCAGGAGGGCTACAAGCACCCGGGCTCAATCGTGCCATCAGGGTCTGTCCTCAAGCCGATTACAGTTTTGCTCGGTTTGCAGGAAGGCATCATTACTCCCTCCGACCGTTGGAATGATGGAGGTGTGTATCACTATGGACGTGGTACAGATCGGATTAAGAACGACAATTCCAAAGCGCATGGCATCATTACCCCTCCGATTTCCCTGCAAAAATCATCGAATACGTACATGGCGAGAATCGGGGAGGAGCTGTCCCGTCGAAAAGGAAAAGAGTCAGCGTCTGTACTGCAATCGTACTATCATGCGTTCGGATTAGGCGTTCAGACTGGTGTGGATTTGCCGAATGAAAACAAAGGCAAAGAAGACTATTTGGTGATGGATGAAAACTACGGACCATTAGCCGCGATGGTGCAGGCTTCCTTCGGGCAGCAAGTTCGGGCGACGACGATGCAATTGGCTCAGTATGCAGCGACACTTGCAAATAAAGGGGTACGTTTGCAGCCGCAGATGGTAGACAAGATTACAGATGCAAAAGGAAAACTGGTGAAAACGCACACGCCAAAAACGATGAGTACCTTTCCTCACCCAGATAAATATTGGGACATTTTGGAGCAAGGCATGGTGATGGTGGCGAAGCCAGGGGGAACAGCAGTCCGCGCGTATGCGGGAATGCCGTTTCAGGTAGCTGCAAAAACGGGTACATCTGAGCAAGACATTTATGTACCGGTAACGGTGACAGATGAGAAAACAGGACAGAAAAAGACAAAGTGGAAAATGCATGCCCGCATTACGAATGGTGTCAGCATTTCGTATGCGCCTGTCGACAATCCGGTCCTGGCAGTAGCCGTAATCGTTCCAGAGGGTGGTTATGGGGGAAGATCGGCTGCGATCATCTCACGTTCCGTGTACGATGTGTATGACAAGTATATTGGATTGAAATAACAGGATAGATAGGGAGAAAAATAGGCTGTTCGAAGTGATTCTGCCGAGGATCTACTTCGGACAGCTGCGTTTTTCCATTTGACAGACTAGGGGGATGATTATGGCCGGGGTGGAGATAAACGATTTATTAAGATTCGTTTTGATTACTTTTATCATAAGTTTAGCAGTTATTTCGGTTGCTTTATTGCTTCAAAAGAAACAAGGTAATCTTGTCAATGGATTCACACTGAGCATGATTTCAGCAATTTCCGTAACCGTTTCTGGAACGAATCTTATGATGATGGGTTATATAGCTGATGAATTGAACCTAGGTGGAGACGCTATGTCTACCTATATGTTTTTAATCATTGTAGGGTTAAACATCCTTAATTTCCTTCTTTACTTAAAAAAAGAATGAGGGTTCGGAAAAACTCGCATCGTCGGCGATACGAAGTTTTTCCGTTTTTTTATTTTGTATCTGCTTTTTGCAAAAAGCGGCGGATGACTTGCACGTATTCGTCTGTCTCTTCCAAATAGCCGACATGCGAGCTGTTTTCAAAGACATGGAGCTCGGCGTTTGGCACCAGAGACTGATAATAACCTGTCGATTCAGGTGTCGCTTCATCATAACGGCCGCAAACGAACAGGGAAGGGATGTTGATTTGATGCAGCTGGGGTGTGTAGTCGAATGTTTTCAGATTCCCTGTTGGACAAAACTCAGACGGTCCCCACATCGTCATGTACACTTCTTTGTTCGCTTTTGGACGGCTTTCTGTCATGACTGTTGGCATTGGATCAAGGCGGCACACATGGCGCTTGTAGTATTTCTTCATGGCATCCTGATATTCTTGTGAATCAGTTGTACCCTGCTCCTCGTGTGTGGCGATGGTTTGTTGCACACCCACTGGCAATTGCTCGATTAAACGATCTGCGTCCTGTTTCCAACGCTCTGCGCTCAGGCATGGGCTGGAGAAGATGATACTTTGTACCCCTTCCGGCTTGGCATCCACCAAATAAGCTGCTGCCAGCATCGTACCCCACGAATGCCCCAGAATGTGAACCTCTTTTAAGTCAAGGGCTTGTCTGATGCAAGCGAGCTCCTCCACAAAGCGTTCGGTTTTCCAAAGAGTCAGATCAGTCGGGCGATCGGAATTTCCTGAACCCAGCTGATCGTAGAAAATGACGGGTCTGTCGTTGCCTAAGACATGGAGCGTTGATTTGAGCGGGTCATGCGTATTGCCAGGTCCGCCGTGAAGGACGATCAGAGGCGTTTTCTCCCCCTCGCCGACGCGACTGTACCATACTCTTCCACCAGGAACGTCAATATAGCCTTCTTGCATACTCATCGATAATGCCTCCACTTCAGGTTCAGACTGATTTTTCTTCCTTTCAATATAGCATATGGAATCGTTTTTACACTTTTTTTAGAATTGATTTAGAGCGTGTTTAGACCCTCTCTTTATCATCACGAGTATAGAAAGCGATGACAGTTGCTTTCGATGAAATAGGAGGGATCATCATGCGAAAAAAATGGCTGGGTATCGGCTTGTCGGTTGGAATCACAGGGGCATTGATATGGGGATACGGGGCTTCAGCGAGTGCGGATAGCACGACGATGGACGTGTATGAATCAGCCCTGCATCAAACGAAGGAAGCGAAGAGCATGACGGCCCACGCGCAGCTAGCGCTCACAGACAACGGAGCGAAGCTGCTCACATTCGAGGGAGTCGCAAAGATCGATCACAACCAGCACATCGGAAATGTGAATGCGACTTTTACAGACTCGCTGGGCGAGAAAAGCATGCAAGCCTTTTTGGAAAAGGATAAAGTTGTGGTTAAAAAAGGGGATAGTAACGTTTATCGGGTCATGGAAAAAATGGATAGTAGACAACAACCAGAAAATAATGCCGATAACAAACGCGGGGCCATGATGCACAAGCTGTTTGCTACGGTATTCGGCGATCTCGGAAAAAACGCGACCGTTGAAAATCTACCGGATGGAGGCAAGCGTACGTCGCTTCAGCTCTCCAAAGAGCAAATTCCGGCATTTATTCAGGCAGCGGGGCCTATTTTCTACGATAAGCTTGCTGAGCATAGTCAAGAAGCGTCTTCCTCTGAAAGCGATCTAGCTGTCAAGCTTCCACGTTTGCAAGAGGATTTTCAAGTGGACCAAGTATTACTGAACGCCGAGATCAACGAAAAAAATCAAATCGAACAGCAAACCGCTGTGATACACCTCTCGGGAACGGATGCGTCTGGAAAAGAGCACAAGCTCCAGCTTTCTTTGGATATCCGCCTGTCTGATTTGGGTACGACCACACCTGACCGCATCGAACTTACTGGCAAGCAAGTCGAGAAGGTTTCCCGTGAGGACATGAAGAACAAATGGAGAAAAGGCTGGATGAAGCATTCCGATTCCGAGTAAACCATGACTGCAAGGGGGTAATGAACCATGTCGATCAAAACAAGACTTTTGCTCTCCTATATTGCCATGATTATCATCCCCCTTGTTTTGTTTGGATTGGTGGCATCGGGATTGGCGAATTACTTTTGGGAGGAACGGGAGGCAGGCAAACCATTCATTCGCGATACGCTCAATAAACGAGACGAGTTGTTTGCTGGTGTCTCATTTATGGCCAAATACGCTCCCAACGAATTGACGAACCAGAAGATGCTGACAGAGACGGATGAGCAGCTACAAGCAGTTGGCGGAGCATTGATTCTGACAAAGGGCGATCATGTGCTATTTGTTTCCCCGTCGATTGATAGCGCTGACGTGCCTGATTATTTGCAGGAACAACCGGATCAGGGGCGCATGCATAGCTGGAAGCAGTTTAAACAAGACGGCTACACGTTTGATACGTACGAGTTCACTTTTGCTGATCAAAGTAAAGGAATGCTTTACTTCCTTGCGAATTCTTTCCCCTTTATGCAGACTGGCATTTATTTTTTCATCGCATTAATTCTCAGTCTTCTAACGATTGTGGCGCTGACGAACGGTGTATTAACGTTTCTTGTTTCACGCAGTATCATTCGACCTTTGTACGCTTTAAAGCAGGCAGCGAACGAAATCAAAGAAGGCAATCTGGAGCGTCCTGTTCAACTCCATCGCAAGGATGAGCTGGGGGAGCTGGGAGAAGCATTTGAAGAAATGCGCGGCAGATTGCATGCTTCTATTCACTTGCAGCTACAGTATGAGGAAAATCGTAAACAACTGATTTCCAGTATTTCGCATGATCTAAAAACACCCATAACAGGAATCAAAGCATGTGTGGAAGCGGTGCAGGAAGGGATTGCCGATACGGAAGCGAAGCGGGAAAAATATATGAAGATGATTGCCATCAAATCAGAGCAGATGGACCGCCTGATTGATGAGCTGTTTTTATTCTCGAGACTGGATTTGAACAAGCTTCCCTTTCACTTTGAAGAAGTCGATGTGCGAGCATATATGGCTCAGTTTGCCGATGAGCTGCGGCTAGACCCGCGGATGAACGACGTTTCTATTCGCTATGACGAGGAGAATACGAGTCCGATTCCAGTCATGGCTGATCAGGAAAAACTCCATCGCGTGCTCATGAATATGGTAGACAATAGCCTGAAGTACTTGAACAAGGACGAGAAGCTGATCCGATTGGAGGTGGAGAAAGCCGACGGTGAAGTGATCGTGGCGATCTCCGACAATGGGACCGGGATTGAAAAAGAAGCAATTCCCCATATTTTTGACCGCTTTTATCGGGCGGACCCTTCACGTAATTCGGCCATGGGCGGCACCGGTCTCGGACTCGCCATCGTCAAACAAATTGTGGAGGGGCACGGTGGTCGTGTATGGGCGGAGAGTGAGAGCGGACGCGGGACCCGCATTTGTTTTACCTTGCCAGATTTGAAGAGAGTCGGGGGTGACACGAAATGAAGCACATTTTAATCATTGAAGATGACACGGTGATTGCAGAGGTGCAAAAGGATTACTTAGAGGCAAACGGCTACTCGGTCGATGTTGCTACTTCCGGCGATATGGGCTTGGAAAAGGCGCTGCAAGAGGAGTATGACCTCCTGATTCTTGACCTGATGCTCCCGATCGTGGATGGCTTCGAAATCTGCAAGCAAGTACGGAAAGCCAAAAATATTCCGATCCTGCTCGTCTCCGCGAAAAAGGAAGACATCGACAAGATCCGTGGACTGGGTCTGGGCGCCGATGATCATATAAGCAAGCCTTTTAGTTTGGGAGAACTGGTAGCGAGGGTCAAAGCCCATTTGGCCCGTTACGACCGTCTTGTCTCCGATTCCAAACCGCATACGGCAAAAGAGGAGATCAGGCTTCGTGGGATTCGCATCGACAAGCTGGCGAGGAGAGTTTATATCAACGGAAACGAAGTGGCGTTCACTTCCAAGGAATACGACCTCCTGCTCTTTTTGGTGACCCATCCCAACTGGGTATTTAGTAAAACTGAGCTGTTTGAAAAAATTTGGGGTCTCGATTCGTACGGGGATATCGCGACGGTGACCGTGCATATCAGCAAGCTGCGGGAAAAAATAGAAAGTGATCCGGCTAAGCCGCAATACATCGAGACGGTGTGGGGTGTCGGTTATCGCTTTTTACTATAGCAGATGGAAACGAACAGAAGAAATGCGGCATACATAAACACTTGGGTATTTCGTACCAAGTGTTTATTCTGTTTACCATAAATCGACAAACTTAGGTAAAATAAATGGCAGATGTCGAAAAGTGTGTGAGTAATGCGAGCGAGCTAAGGGAGACACAGATTATGGAGAGAAAAATCAAAATCCTCGGAACAGGGAAATACTTGCCCACTCGGCAAGTGACAGCGGCAGAACTGGAAGAAAAGCTGGGACTTGCGGCAGGATGGGTAGAGAAAAAGTCCGGGGTTAGCGTCAGGCATTTTGTGACGAACGAAACGGCAGCACAGATGGGAGCCATCGCTGCTAGGCGTGCCTTGGAAGCGGCGGGACTGTCCCTTCACGATATCGATTGTATCGTATGTGCAAGCGGGACGGCCCAGCAGGAAATCCCATGCACGGCTGCTTTGATACAAGAAGAGCTTCAACTAAGCAAATCAGGCATTCCCTGCTTTGATATAAATGCGACATGCCTAAGCTTTGTCACTGCGCTGGATGTGATGTCGTGCCAAATGGCAGTTGGTATTTACGAGCGAGTCTTGATCATTTCATCAGAGATATCCTCGGCAGGTTTGAATTGGGAGCAGAAAGAAAGCTGCGTGCTGTTCGGAGATGGGGCTGCGGCTGTTGTCATCGGCAGGACGCCAGAAACAGAAAGCTCCCGTATCTTGGGTTCAAGCATGAAAACATACAGTGAAGGCGCGCACTATTCCGAAATAAGGGGTGGCGGTACGCTGATCCACCCAAGCCAATTTGCGCAAGGAAGAGAAGCAGACTTTGCATTTGATATGGACGGACGGAAAATTTTTCGCCTGACCTCGCAGTTGATTACCGGATTTGTGGATCGTTTGCTGTCCTCTGCCTCCGTAACCAAAGAGCAAATCCGTACAGTCATTCCTCATCAGGCCAGTGGGATGGCGATGCGGATCATGGCAGGCAAGCTCGGGTTTAGTGACCAGCAAATGGTGAACATTTTGGCAGAGCACGGCAATGTCATCGCAGCTTCGATCCCGATGGCGCTGCATGAAGCGATTGGGCAAAAGCGGGTACAGCGAGGCGACTACCTGATGCTGCTTGGCACATCTGCTGGCTTGTCTCTCGGAGGAATTGTGCTTGAATACTAAACAATCAGTCTTGCTGACAGGAGGACGAGCGCCAGCTACGTTGGAGTTGGCGCGCTTGCTGGGTTCTGCGGGACATCGAGTCATTGTAGCGGAGAGTGCGCGGCGACATTTATGCCAGCACTCTCGTTATGTAGAGCTCTCCTACCAAGTACCTTCTCCCCGACAGCAGTCCGGTGCTTATATCGAAAAGCTGTGTGAAATCATGCATCATGAGCGCATCGATTTGTTGATCCCGACTTGCGAGGAGATCTTTTACGTATCGCGGGGGCGGGATCAATTGCTTGACCATGGTGAAGTGCTCGTGGAAGGAATCGAGGTACTGCGTTCGCTGCATGACAAATGGCTTTTTGCCGAAATGGCGCGCGAGGTGGGAGCACTGGTCCCACAGACAGTTCGGGTACACTCTTCGGCTCAGTTGCGGGAGGCCATGCTGCAAGCAAGGGGACCTGTGGTGCTGAAGCCCGTCTATTCTCGTTTCGCCGCTCATGTAAAAATCGTCGCAGACCCATCATCAGCGGCAGGGCAGTCCATGCTGTCCGAGCCGACAGTCAGGGAACCATGGCTAGTCCAACAGTTTATAAAAGGGAAACAGGTGTGCAGCTACGCGGTTGCTCGGGAGGGACAGCTCACCTTGTACGCCGATTACGAAACAACACATACAGCAGGACAGGGTGCCTCGATTTACTTCGCCTATTCAGATCATCCACAAGTAAGAGATTTTGTTAGTCGTTTCGTGCAACGGCATGCGTTTAGCGGACAAATCGCATTTGATTTCATTGAGAATGAGCAGGGAGAGCTGTACGTGCTCGAGTGCAATCCACGCCTGACAAGCGGTGTGCATTTGTTTGCAGGACAGGAGGAAGCTGCTACTGCCTATTTGTCTGATCGGGGAAAAACCATTGTTCCTGCTGGAAAACAAGCGAGCATGCTAGGGATGGCGATGCTGACATACGGCCTTCTTGGCATGAAGAATGGAATGAAGGCAAAGCGTTGGGTGAGCGACTTGCTTTCTGCAAGGGATGTTCTGTTTAGATGGGAGGATCCACGGCCTTTTTTTGATCAGTTTTCCATGCTGGCTGATTTGGCTTGGCAGAGTTTTCGAACGGGAAAGAGCATGATCGCTTGCAGTACGAGCGATATCGAATGGAACGGAGAAGAGGCGTAAGGAAGTGAGGAAGAAATGAACAAGCGGGTTCTAGTAACAGGGGCGACGGGGTTTCTCGGACAGAAGCTGGCTACACGACTGCATGAAATGGGCTGTGACGTAACAGCGCAAGGACGAGATGAGCGAGTCGGCCGACAATTGCAGGATCGAGGCATTCGATTCCTTCGGGCAGACCTAAGAGACAGAGAAGCCATGGTGAAGGCTTGCCGCCATCAGGATATCGTGCATCACGCGGCTGCTTTTTCATCCCCGTGGGGGACGTACCATGACATGTACGAGACGAATGTGACAGGAACCATTCATGTCATCGAGGGTTGCAAGCAGCACGGTATCCGGCGTCTGATCCATGTATCGACGCCGAGTATTTATTTTGCTTTTGAAGACAAGCTGGGAATCCGCGAAGATGAGCCGATGCCCGTACGGTTTGCCAATACATACGCACAGACCAAATACCAGGCGGAGCTGGAGGTCGACAAGGCGTATCTTGCAGGGCTTCCGACGATTACGATTCGTCCTCGTGCCTTGTTTGGTCCTGGGGACAATGCAATCCTTCCCAGATTGATCCGCGCCAATGAAAAGAAGTTCGTTCCGCTGATCAATGGAGGCAAGGCGATCATTGATTTGACGTATGTGGAAAATGTCGTGGATGCGCTGATCTTGTGCATGGATTCTCAAGCGCACACATTGGGGCAGGCTTACAACATTACAAATGGGGAGCCAGTGACGATGATCGAGGTGTTGTCAGATGTGTTTCGTCGCTTGGGAGTTACTCTGAAAACGCGCGAGTTGCCATATTGGAAGGCGTATGCGGCAGCATGGGTGCTTGAGGCACTCTCCAAGACCGTTTTGGGCTATCGCGAGCCGATTTTGACGCGTTACTCGGTCGGTGTGCTCGCCAAATCACAAACCTTGGATATCTCAAAGGCGAAGCGCGATCTGGGCTATGAACCCCGGGTGAGCATTGCCGAGGGCATCGAGACGTTTACAGATTGGTGGAGAACGCATGAAGGACGTTAAACTGACGCTGATGGACACAGGCTACTGCCAGCAGCTCGAGATGTTTTCACGAAAGGGCGGTCGGATGAAAAATATTCCGTTTCACGCCATCGCAGGGCTTATCGAGCATCCCGTCCACGGCTTGCTCCTCTTTGATACGGGCTATTCACAGCGCTTTTTTGAAGCCACGAGCAAGCTTCCTTATTCGCTGTACGGCAAAATAACGCCCGTATTCTCAGAAGCACATGAGAGTATTGCTGAGCAGCTCGCGGCACGCGGAATCAAAACGACAGACATTGCGGGTATTCTCATTTCCCATTTTCATGCCGACCATATCGGCGGTTTGCGTGATTTTCCGCATGCGCGACTATACTGCTTCGAGAGTGCCTACAACCACGTAAAGGGAAAGACGGGTTGGGCTGCGCTGCGGGAGGCGTATTTGCCTGATTTGATGCCGGACGATTTTGAAGAACGGGTGACTTTCATTGATCGAGGAGCGCTGGTGGCATTGCCTGAAGCTTACGCGCCTTACACCGAAGGCTACGATTTGTTCGCCGATCAGAGTCTGTACATCGTCGATCTGAACGGACATGCAATCGGGCAGTTTGGTGTGTTCCTGCGCGATTGGGATCATGGGGATGTATTTTTGTGCGCGGATGCGGCTTGGTCGAGTGAAGCCTACCGCGGCAACCTTTTGCCTCATCTGTTGGCTATGTTTATCATGGCGGATCGACAGGCGTATCGCGAGCATTTGCACAAGCTGCATGTACTATCCCGCCAATGTCCCGACATAAAAATCATGCCGACTCACTGCGGGGAAGTCTGGCAGGCCAGCAGAGGAGCATTCACATGGAGATCATGACGCTCTTGAAGCAGTATGTAAAAACGAAGCTGCTTGCCCGTCGGTTTTCCTCGCGCGAGCAGCTGGTGAAATGGCAAGACGCGCAGGTCAGAGCGATGCTGTCACGCATTTTGCCAACCTCTCCTTTTTACCGAAAGAGATTGGGAATGCCAGAACAATGGAGACAGATGGAGCCGATTGATAAAAAGCGCATGATGGACCATTTTGACGAGCTGAATACGTGCGGGGTCAAGAAAGAAGAAGCATTTGCGATTGCACTGAAAGCAGAAACGACACGCGATTTCACTCCCCAATTAAACGGCGTGACCGTGGGCTTATCTTCTGGGACATCTGGCAATCGCGGGCTTTTTCTCGTGGGACCGCAGGAGCAGGCGAAATGGGCAGGTGTGATTTTGGCGAAAGCATTGCCTGGCCAGCTATGGTCGACACATCGGATTGCTTTTTTCTTGCGAGCGAATAGCAATCTGTATACGGCGGTCAACAGGCGTCGCATTCAGTTTTCGTTCTTTGATCTGCAAATACCGCTCGATCAGCATCTTGATCACCTGAATCAGTATCAGCCGACGGTGTTGGTTGCGCCAGCCTCGATGTTGAGAATGCTCGCGACCGCCCAGCGTCAAGGGAAGCTGCGGATATCTCCGATCAAGGTGATCTCGGTGGCTGAAGTGCTGGACCCGTTGGATCAAGCGTACATCGCAGAAGTGTTCGGGCAGATCGTGCATCAAATTTATCAATGCACAGAAGGGCTGCTTGCGGTCAGCTGCTCACACGGGACGTTGCATGTCAATGAAGACCTCGTGGTGGTGGAAAAGGAATATCTCGATGAGCAAAAGGAGCGATTCTTTCCGATCATCACAGACTTTTCCCGGACGACACAGCCGATTATCCGTTATCGATTGAACGACATTTTGACGGAAAAGCGTACGCCTTGTCCATGCGGATCGGTGTTTATGGCACTGGAATCGATTGAGGGCAGGGCAGATGATCTGTTTGTTTTTCGCCATGAACACGAAGCGCGAAGGATATCGGTCTTTCCTGATTTCATCCGTCGGGCTGTCATTACCTCGTCTGATGCGATAGAAGAGTATACAGTACGGCAGCTAAGCTACGAGCAAGTTGAGGTAGCACTGCTCATGAAGGATGGGGAAGGACCGTCGACGCAAGAGCAGGAACGAGTACGCCAAAGTCTTGAGCGAGCCATTGCCGATCAACAAGGAAAAGTGCCTGCGATTGTGTTTGTGCCGTACGGGTTGAATCTGGGTACGAAAAAATTGCGGCGGGTAGAGAGGATGTTTGTTCCAGGTGAGTAGGCCATTGATTGAATGGTATGAAGGGAACTCAGCGGGGCAAATCCCTTGGGAACAGGCGCAGGATGCAGACTACGTCAAAAGCTACTTGCTGCCCATGATGACGGAACAGCCATCCCGCTATGTGCAAAATGTCCAGACACAGATGCATGCACTCCGTGTAGGCGATCGGATCATGCCCGTAACGGTGAACGATACCGAGTACGACAATTCGTATGTCAGTTCGGTGTTTACCCATTACGTGACGTATGCGAAGGAAGAGCTAGGCATGCTCGATTCTGCGGTGTTGAGGCGGGCATTGTCGACCGTACTCACAGGCCTTGGACGCTGGATGAAAAAAAGCCAATGCAACCAAATGGTCATCGTCAACAACTGGATGCTATCAACGAATCTGTACCATGATGTGCGTGCAGATGAAGTAAAGGACATCACGGAAAGCTGCATTCAAAAGTTCCCTGGTCATATCATCGCGTTTCGATCTGTTTGTCGCAGGCTGTATCCGGATTTCCACAAGGGGCTCATCGAGAAGGGCTATCTCATGGTTCCCAGTCGGTACGTCTACCTTTTTCACCCCGATTGGCCAGCACAGGGAAAGTGGCGGGTCCGCAATACACTCAATCGTGATCGAAAAATGCTTGCCAAATCCGGCTATCGCATCCTGCGTCATGAGGAACTGGGAGAACAGCATGTCGAGAGAATCGTTGCTTTATATAACGCGCTGTATCTGGATAAATACTCCCAGCATAATCCGCAGTTTTCGATGGAGTTCGTCCGACTGGCGATGCAAAAGAGGACATTGACCCTCATCGGCTTGGAAAAAGACGGACGGCTGGACGGCATTCTTGGCTATTTTGAACGAAATGGTGTGATGACGACACCGCTATTCGGCTATGATACGACGCTTCCCAAAGAGACCGGGCTGTATCGGATGCTGTCGTGCCTCTTGGTGCTAGAAGCACAGAGCAAAGGCATCCTGCTCCATCAAAGTGCGGGCGTAGGCGCATTCAAAGCGGACAGGGGAGCGGAGGGAGAACCAGAATTTACAGCGGTGTATGTCAAACATTTGCCGTTTTATCGTCAGGCGGTCTGGAAGGTGCTCGCCGCCTTGCTGAATCAAATCGGGATTAAGATGGTGGAAAAGTACCGGCTGTAAACCATATGCACACTTCGACCCTCATCGAACTAACCGTCAGGTACACTACATGTAAGAAGAAACAAGTAGCTTGCCTGAAACGGGGGGAACAATGCGATGAATCAAATTTTGTTCGGGATACTTGTCGTCTTGACGACATCATTGATGGGCTCGTCTTTTGCGGTAGGAAAGATTGGATTGGCCTATTTTTCACCATTGCTGCTGGTAGGACTGCGTTTTACGCTGGCAGGACTGATCATGGGAGCGTGGGTATGGAAAAAGCCGCTCCCGAAGTCGGCGGGTGACTGGGGGAAGCTGTGTTTGATCGGATTTTTGCAGACGGCTGCTGTCATGGGGTGTATCTTTTTGAGTCTGCGTACGATCACAGCGGGTGAATCCTCGATCCTGACGTTTATGAACCCACTGCTCGTGGTCATATGGGGAACGGTGTTTCTAGGAATATCCTATCGGCTGACGCAATGGATGGGGGTTCTGATTGGACTGGCTGGGGTGTTCATCACACTTGGCTTCCATCTGCAATGGGAGACGGGAACGCTGTTTGGTATCGGGTCCGCATTTGCGTGGTCAATGGCTACGATTCTCGTTAAAAAGTGGGGAGTCCGCTTCAATGTGTGGGTGATGACAGCCTATCAGATGCTGTTCGGAGGAATTCTTCTCCTCGTGATGGGGTTCACGTTGGAAACGCCGAAGCTCATTGTGACACCGACCGCTGTGTTCGTCGTCCTCTGGCTCGCGATCATGGCTTCCATTGTGCAGTTTGCGACGTGGTTTTACTTGCTGAATCACGGCGATCCGGGCAGGACGAGTGCTTTTTTGTTCCTCGCTCCGTTCTTCGGTGTTTTGTCGGGTTGGGTGTTGCTGGGGGAGGTAGTGCAATGGCATGTGTATGTGGGAGGATTGTTGATTTTCGCAGGGATTTTCCTGGTGAACTGGACGTTTGCCCCACGCAGGCAAGTCAGTGAAAAAGCACAGCTGGCAGAGTAGCTAGCTGTGCTTTTTGCATTCATCTACATGCAATCCGAACTCGGTCATAAAACCAGAGCTGCCTAACGGCGTCACCCGGACTGCCCTCCCCCCTGGCACTCGCTCGATCCAGCCAAGCTCAAAAAATCGGTTGGTGAGTGAGGCTCCTAGGCTACCTGCCAAGTGATGGCGACGCTCGCTCCAGTCCAAACAGGGACGGGCAAAGCGACGTCTGCTCTTTGGTTTGGCCACAAGGTCTACGCCGAGTGATTGCAGCTTGGTTTTTCCCGCTTCACTGAGCACGTAGTCTTGATCGGATGCCTCAATCAACTGCATTTCTAGCATTTTCTGTGTCAGGGCAACGCCCACTTCTCCTGCGAGATGGTCGTAGCAGGTACGAGCATAGCGGATAGCTCGCAATTGGTCAGACTCGCGCAAGGAACGAACTGGCTTAGGTGCAGCGATCGTCATTAATGATTCCAGGGCATGGGCGACATCAGGGCTGGCTAGGCGATAGTAACGATGTCGGCCGTGTGACTCGCTGATCAACAGACCTCCTTCCACCAGCTTTGCCAAATGCGTGCTTGCCGTTTGGGGGGTGACTTTTGCGTTTCGTGCGAGTTCACTGGCGGGGAGTGCCTTGCCGTTCATCAGGCTGATCAGGATGGAGACGCGGGATGGCTCTCCTATGAGGGACGCGACCTCTATAATATTCGGGCTGGTACTCATCAGATAGCGGACCTCCTCCAGCATTTTGTACCTTCTATTAATGACTCTAGCAGAATCTTACAGCTAAAAAAACTAAAGATGTTCCCAATAACGCGTTGTAAAATATATCCAAACATGAAATGGGGGAGATCCATATGGAAACCAAGCAATGGCGAGTAGGAATTTTTTTGTTTGACGATGTGGAGGTGTTGGATTTTGCAGGTCCGTTTGAAGTATTCTCGGTAACATCTATGGAAAATGACCAATATGCCTGCTTTTGATATTCTCATCATTCCAGGTGGGATAGGTGCGAGGGAACGAGAAGTCCATAATGAGCAGGTGATCCAATGGATTCGTGAGCAAATGCAGCAGGTGGAGCTGATGGCCTCTGTCTGCACAGGAGTCTTTTTACTTGCAAAAGCAGGCTTATTAACAGGCAAAAGGGCAACGACTCATTAGACCAGTCTCGAGCGAATGGAAAAGGAATTTCCAGAAGTCGTTGTGCAAAAAGGAGTAAAATTCGTGGATGAAGGAAATATCGTGACATCTGCTGGAATCTCAGCGGGTATCAATATGTCCTTTCACATCATCAAAAGATTTGTAGGTGCGGAAGTAGCAGAACAAACTGCCAAGATAATGGAATATGATATTGTCCTCTAAAAGGAAGCGGCAGTCCATCTCTTTGGATACAAGACAAAAGGATGGACTACCGCTGTTTAACAGCTACACTATTTATTTCGCAGGAATGCTGTCACCTTGACGCGGATTCAATCCGTTCTCCCACTGCACGCGAATGGATTTGCTATGGAACAAATCCTTGCCGTCAGAGACCTGATAATGCAGATGAGGCTCGCTGGAATTGCCAGAGTTGCCGCATAGCCCAAGCAAATCCCCTTTCTCCAAACGATCGCCAACCTTTACCTTGGCGGAGCCTTCCTTCAGATGGGCGAAGTAGCTGTATTCTCCGTTACCATGATCGAGAATGACGACGTTGCCAGCGGGCTGCTGTGCGTTCATTGCTCCGACAGGGACATTATCCTTGATATCATGGACGACATGCACGACGGTTCCAGCCTGGGGGGCGTGTATTTCTTGCCCGAATGCGAAGTAGCTTTCGTTTTTCACAGGATCGCCCTTGTAGGATAGTCCGTCTTTGACCTGAATCAGATCGTATGCATAGCGTTGGCTCTCTACCTCGTAGTGATAATTCGAAAGGACATTCTGACCTCCCCAGAACACATACCACTCACCTGTAAACGGTGCACTGTACGCCAGCTTTGTCAAAGCATTGTCGGTGTCGGGGTAGCTTTGCAGCGGCTTTAATAAAACGCCTGTGATGATCCCTTTTTCATCCATCGTAAGGACAAGGCCCCGTTTGGCGTCCTGATCCACCCAGGTGCCATAATAGCTGCCGTTTACGGACGTGTGGGAATGGTGATTCCACGACTTCAACCCCGCGCTAAAAGCAGTATACCCTTCTACAAACTGCGCTTTTGAAACCTGCTGTTTGAATGACGGGCTTGTTTGCTCATAGACCTCCTCTATTTTTCCGTGAAGGAGAGCTTGCACAATAGATTCCGCTTGAACCGTCATCGTCTTTCCACCTTCTTCTTTCTTTGTAGGGGATTCAGTAGTAGAGGGGATTGCGGTTGCTTCTGATTGCGCAGCACATCCTGTCAAAAGAATCGCTCCTACACCGAGTGAAATCCAAACTTTTTTCATGTCGCCACTCCTATCCTGTTCTTCGCGCTAGTTTCATTATAGAAAGCCACTCTTATCAGATATGAAACGCTGGCTTACAGGATACTTAAATCTGTCGCGGCAAAATTATGATTCCGTTAAGGTTGTTGCGGACGCGTGCCGACACTACGCATGATAAAATGGAGGATAACGCAAAAGCGCAAAAGGAGCGAAGTGATCGTGAAAGATGCAACTATCCTTCTCGTGGACGATGAGCAAGCTATTCTCCAATTGCTTGAGACCGTACTGCACAAAGAAGGATTCCACTCGATCGACAAGGTGAAAACATCGGAGGAGGCGCTCTGTGCATGCGAACGCAAAAGCTATGACCTGATCGTCCTGGACGTAACGCTTCCGAACATGAGCGGCACAGAAGCTTGTCCATTCATCCGCCGTCTGACGGATGCGCCGATTTTATTCTTGAGTGCGAGAGATACCGATTTTGACAAGCTAACCGGATTTGCCGTTGGCGGGGATGATTACGTGACGAAGCCGTTTAACCCGATGGAAATCGTCGCGCGCATCAAGGCGTTGCTCCGTCGTACGCGTAAACCGGACTCGGTTGTCCCGATTGCACCCGTTCAAGGGGTCTATGATTTTGGACGTTTTCAAGTCTATGAAGCTGCAGGGGAGCTCTATGTGGAGGGAAAAGCCGTTCCTTGTCCGTCCCTTGTTTTTCAACTCTTGCTATTTTTGTGCAAAAATCCGAATCGAATATTTTCGAAAAGCGAGCTGTACGAACGAGTATGGGGTGTGAATAGCTTACGTGACGACAACACTATCATGGTACATATCCACCGGATTCGGGAGCGCATCGAGCCTGATCCAGCGCAGCCAGAGTTCTTGGTGAACGTCAGGGGACTCGGGTACAAATTGGTGAAAAAGGGCCTTCCTTATGAATATTAAGAGCAGAATCGCCCTCCATCTGGTTATGTGGTTGGTGCTGGTTGGCCTCATTCTCTTTGTGCTAGCCGGGTTTACGTTATATTGGACACTTGAAGAAATGTCAAAAGTGCAGTCCTCACGTCAATTTGAGAGTGTCGGCTTGCAGCGGCTGATCCAGACCATAGAAGTAGAGGGAGAGGATGTCCGCTTTGACCCGGAGCTGCTGGAGGAGGTGCGAGATAGCGGTGGGTGGCTTCAGCGGATTGATGAAAAGGGCTATGTCACCGACTCTTTCTTTACCCCGCCTGACGTACCCAGCTACTACGGTCCTGGCCAATTAACGGCTTATTGGCTCCGTAAAAGCCCGTTTCCCTATCAGCTATCGTTATGGATACAGGAAAAAGATGGCGTGGTACACACCTTGTTGTATGGCATGACGAACCGCGATCACGATTTCTTGCAACAGGTGATTAAGGAGGCTGATCATAAAAATAGCGAGATCATGCTTCCGCCAAGTATCCAAAATCAATTGAAGAGTAAAGCGGGTTGGGTGCAGCTCCTGGACCCGAAAGGAGCAGAGCTGGCTTCCTTTAATAAGCCTGCAAAAGCGATCAAGGATTTCACCGTGGAAGAACTGGCGCTGCGCTCGGTATACCCGGATCGCTACGGAGCAACAATCGTATCGCATTATGATCAAAAAAGCGGCCAAACATGGGTACTCAGTTATCCGTTGCCAGGAACGACTCCTGGGGAAGAGCCGCTTTTGACACCGGAAAGTAAGGCCCTTTTTATCGGGATGGGCATGTTGCTCTTGTCGGCGATGCTCGTCTTCGGGATTGTGTCCTACTTGTTCGGACAGCGATTTGGTGCACCGATTGTTCACGTATTAAGGTGGCTGACCTTTTTGCGTGGAGGAAAGTACGAGGAGCCTGCCAATGCGGAAGGTGTTCCGCTCAGCCAAGACAAGCGAGGGAAGAGAAAGCGAAAATACCGTATCTACCAAGATGTAATCGATTCGATGGACTCCTTGTCGCAAACGCTTTACCGCAACGAAAAGCTTCGCCAAGAAACGGAGCAATTGAGAAATGAGTGGATCGCAGGCGTTTCCCATGATCTGAAAACGCCGCTTTCCTCTGTCAAAGGGTACGCGCATCTGTTAGGAAATGCCGAGTATACGTGGACGACAGAAGAAGTACATGCTTTCGCCAACATTATTTTGGACAAGTCAGCGTATATGGAAGACTTGATTAACGATTTGGCGCTGACGTATCGATTGCGGAACGGACAAGGTGCCCCTACAGTCGAGCTCGTTGACTTGAATGTTTGCACAGCTAATGCCATTACGGAAGCAGCAAAACATCCATTGTACCCGGAAGGCTGCATCCGGTTTACCCCCTCTGTCGAACCTGTTTACATGCTCGTCTACAAGCCTTGGTTTCAGCGTATCGTGGATAATCTGGTTGCCAATGCCTTGATTCATAACGAGAGCGGTACGATTGTGTCCATCAGCGTACAGGCACTCGAGCCAGCTACAGCTTTGCTCATTTTTAGCGACAATGGTAGCGGGATGGATGAAGAAACAGCAGATCGGCTTTTCGAGAGGTATTATCGTGGCACAGACACCGAGTCTCGGACGGAAGGCTCTGGACTTGGGATGGTCATTACAAAAGCATTGGTGGAAGCGTTTGGTGGTTCAATCGAAGTGAAAACAGCTGTCGGGCAGGGGACGACGATTTCGATTACGTGGGAAGCAGAGCAACCGCCTCGAGTTTAAATAGGCTGATAGGGAGAGGAAAAGGCTGCGTTTGCGAGGTCAAAGGTGACTAGCAAACGCAGCCTTTTTTCGTTTGAGTGTTTATGGTTACACCTTAAACTGTTGAATCGATTCATGCAGCTCGTCCGCCATTTTTGACAAGGAAGCAGCAGAGGACGAAATTTCCTCCATAGAGGCTAATTGCTGTTCAGCGGCAGCGGAAATGTTCTGTGTTCCGAAAGCCGTTGTCTCCGCAGTCGTGGCAATCGCTTCAATGGAATGGACGGCTTGTTCTGCTCCGGTTGTCATGTGATGAGTAGCAGTGGTAACTTGCTGAATCTGACGTGCTACTTCTGTCGTTCCAGACAAAATTTCCTGGAAGGCCTTGCTGGCTTCATGTACGACTTCGATTCCAGCCGAAACCTCAGAAGTCGTCGTCTGCATTACGTATACGGCTTTGTTTGTATCGACCTGAATCGCGCTAATGAGGTCTTTAATCTGCTGGGTAGATTTTGCTGATTGCTCAGCCAAGATACGTACTTCATTGGCGACGACAGCAAATCCACGTCCATGCTCTCCAGCACGGGCCGCTTCGATTGCAGCATTTAGCGCCAACAGGTTCGTTTGTTCGGCAATCGAGGTGATGACCTCGACAATATTGCTGATCTCCGAAGAGCGGTGACCAAGCATTTTGATTGATTCTGCCAGCTCTTGGACAGTTGTGTTGATGGAATTCATTTGAGCGATGGCACCGACAATTGCTTCATTGCCGTTTGAGACCAGCATGTTCGTTGTATCGACTGTCAAAGAGACTTGTTCGGAACTGGACGCAATTTGTTGCAAACTCGAGGACATGTCGTTGATCGTCTTGACCGTTCCATCGATCGTTTTGGACTGATCTTCTGCTCCAACGGCGATCTCTTGCATCGTGACGGCAATTTGCTCGGTTGCCTTACTCGTCTGTTCTGCACTCGCCGTCAACTCCTCAGAGGTAGAAGCGACATGCAGAGAGCTGGTGCGGACACGAGAGATGAGCTCGCGCAAATTCTCTGTCATATGGGTCACGTCATGGACCAATTGTCCGATTTCATCACGGTTTTTTACGACGATGTCTTTCCCGGACAGATCACCACCGGCAATTTCTTTCACGCGCTCGGCAACCAGGGCAATAGGTCTGGAAATGAACCCGGAGGCATACCACGAGACGACGAATCCGACGATCAAGGAGATTCCCAGCACGATCATTAAATCAGACAGTACACTTTCAGCAGCGGCATTGAAGTCTTCCATGTAGCTGCTTGCGCTAACGATCCATCCCCAGTGAGGGTCTAGCTTGGAATAGGCGATTTTCGGATAGAGAACATCTGGCTCCGCTGGCTTCGACCACTGATAGTATGTAAAGCCGCCACCTTCCTGACCGCGCTTAATCATTTCTTGGGTAAAAAAGATACCGTCAGGATCTTTTGCATCCCACTGATTCTTCCCCTCAATGGTAGGAGAGGCGAGCATGACACCTTTCTCATCCAGAACGAACATGTATCCACTGGCACCGGAATCGACATTTTTGTTAATCGAGCGGGTTCCATCCGACTGCTTGGGGCCGAGGATGTGAAGTTTTACTTGCTCTTGTGCATCTTCTTTGCTGATTTTTCCAGCTTCGACCTGTTTCTGGAGAACATCAATCATTTCAATCGTCAAGTTCACGTTGTTTTTTAAGATGCGGCTGCCCAAGTCGTCCAAGCTGTAGCTCGCAGAATAATAGCCCTGAATTCCGATGTTAAGGCAAGGAAGCGCCAATAGCAGGAGACATAGCAGGACGAGCTTGGTTCGAAGAGATCTTGAACGGGAGAACTTGGCTGTTTTCATAAAGAACACCTCGTTGATCCATAGTATTTTATCTAAAAAAGAAAACACCAAGATGATTGCCCCTAGATTACGTCAATTATCGACAATATGGAAACGTATTTATAGAGGATTTTCAGTAAATCAACAAAAAATATTAGATTAGGAAACAATGCTTCTTAACATGAGCAGATTCGAAAACAGTACAGACAAGCAGGAAATGGTATGATTAGGAAGATAGAACGTTTACGGATGGAGGCTATCTCATGAAATTCATCGATAATCAAGGGATTACAGATCCCCGCATCAATTTGGCGATTGAGGAGTACGCCCTGAAGCATTTGCCCAATAGTGACGACTACTTGCTGTTTTATATCAATGAACCTTCTATTATTATCGGAAAAAACCAAAACACTATTGAGGAGATTAATGCAACTTATGTAGAGGAAAATCATATTCATGTCGTTCGGAGACTGTCTGGAGGCGGCGCTGTTTATCACGATCTGGGCAATCTCAACTTCAGCTTTATTACGAATGATGACGGTGAGTCCTTCCACAATTTCCGCAAATTCACGGCGCCTGTGGTACAAGCCTTGAAAACATTAGGGGTAGAAGCAGAGCTGACAGGACGAAATGACATACAGGTCGGGGAACGGAAAATTTCTGGCAACGCGCAGTATTCGACCAAAGGACGCATGTTCAGCCACGGCACGCTCCTTTTTGATTCGGAGATGGAAAATGTCGTATCTGCGCTGAAGGTAAACGCAGAGAAGATCCAGTCCAAAGGGATCAAATCGATTCGCAGCCGTGTCGCCAACATCTCGGAGTTTTTGGAGACGAAGATGACTATTGAAGAGTTCCGTCTGGCGATTCTCCGTTCGATTTTTGGAGAAGGGGAGATCGAAGAATACAAGCTGAGTGAAAAGGATTGGGAGAACATTCACGAGCTTTCCCGTTCCCGTTACCAGACTTGGGAGTGGAACTACGGCAAGTCACCGAAAAGCAATTACCGTCAATCGAAACGTTTCGATATCGGCACCGTGGAGATCCAGCTTGATATTGAAAAAGGCAAAATGAAAGAAGTAAAGATATACGGAGATTTCTTCGGTGTACGTGATGTAGCGGAGCTTGAAGCGGTGTTGCGAGATACGCCGTACGATCGCTCGTCCATCAGTGAGCGACTCGCCGACATCAATCTTCAGGAGTTTTTCGGAAAGCTGGATCAAGCATCTTTTGTCGATCTGTTACTCGTCTAAAAAAGAACGTCAAAAAACCTAACTTTTGTTAGGTTTTTTTCATTTCCTCCTCTGATAGCATTAGTTTGCATGATTTTGTCATACAAAAGAAAAAGAGGGGGTATTTACATATGGGCAAACAGCAGCCAAAAGCTAAAACAATCCTAACAGCGGTTGTATCCACGGGTTTTTTGCTTTCTTTTGTCGGCAATGCCTATGCAGCAGTTTCCTATCCGATTAAAGAAATCCAGACAATCGGGACAGCCAGCGCATCAGTAACAGAAGAGCAAATGGATGAGGAAGTCCGAGAGGCTTCAGAGGAAGCAGTAGAAGAAGATAACCAGTCAAAGGAGTCCTTGCTAGAGTCAGAGGGGCACACAGCGACGAATGGATTTATTGCCTATCGATTGGAGAATGCTCCAGACAAGGCACCTGCTGCAAAGAATTTCCGTTTGACGGCCGCCATAGATGATCGAAATCCTACACGGATCAAAATCAAAAACTTTATTTGGCTAGAGAAAGAGCAGCTTGTATTGCTCAGTTTTTCACCGATTCGTGCCGCGAAAAAAGAACAGACGGTTTCCCTGCGCTTGCAGTATGACGGTGAAGAAGCGGAATTTGAGCCATTCGTCATTGCCGAAAGAGGGACAAAAGCAGAGCGGATCGAGCTGGTAACGGTCGCAGAGGATGCCCAGCTATCTACCAAAGATCATACAGATAAATCGTTGATGCTAATCGCCGTTGCATTCGATGAAAATGATCGCATCGTTACTGGACGGGAGCTGCTGTGGAGCTCTAGCAATAGACGAATTGCCTTCGTCAACATCGAGGGCAAGGTAACAGCCAAAAACGAAGGATTGGTAGAAATTACGGCAAAAATGGACGATGCAGAAGCCGTCTTTGAGATCGCCGTAGATGGAGCCGAGTTGCCTGATTTGCCCGCGCTTTCCGTCAGCGAGACGGTGATAGAAGAGGCAGGAGCAAATGATGGCAGCATCACGGCAAAACAAACGCTCAAGCTGTCTAATGGCAAGTTCCTTGGTGAACTTTCTGCCGATGATATCGAAATACATAATCTGCCTGACGGACTGGATATTGAGGTCAAACAAGAGAGCGACGACGAGCTCACGATTTGGTTTACGGGACAAGCCAGAAAGCATACAGTCGCGGACACTGTGAAAGAGGTCAGCTTCACGATCGACAAGCGAAACATCAAGCGCGCACAGAAAGATGTCACAAGTGACAGTTTTTCCATCCATTTCAGAGACCCCGTCATTGTGATTCCATCCCCAAGCGATCCTCCACCGATCCCGGCTCTGCTAAAAGCGAAGAGAGCTGTCGAAGAGCTGTTTACGGATGGGAAGAAAGAGGAGCTGCGGGAAGGAACGACCCAGAAACAGATCGATGATGCCAAGAAGCTGGTCGAAGGTCTGGATAATAGCGTGCAGGAAAAGCCTGGTCTGCTTGCCGATATCGAGAAGGCACAGGACCAATATGACGACTTGCTGCTAGTTGAAGCCAAAAAAGCCGTTCGCGACCTGTTCACCGATGAAAACCATAATGCGCTAAAACCGGAAGTGACACAAAGCACAATCGATGCAGCGAAGGCAAAAGTTGATAAGCTAAAGGATGGTTCGGAGGCAAAGGTATTGCTGTTGGCAGACATCCAAAAAGCACAGGAGCTATTTGATCTAGGGAATAATCTCCCGGAGGAAGTGAAGCGAGCAGTTGAGGGACTTTTTACAACGAATGATATGATCGAACTAAGGCCTAAGGTCACGCAGGAAATGATTGATGCAGCCTATTCCAAGGTCGAGCTTCTGCGTGAAGGTCCAGAAAAAACACACTGGATGTCGTATGTAGAAAAAGCACAAATGTTGTTCAACAATCCACGCGTAGATCGTTTGCCAGATGCAAAGATCGAGCTGCCAATTGCTCCGACCCAGAACCGTCAAGTTACGATTGGCGACAAATGGGAGCCGGCAATGGACAAAAGGGCATTGAGCGAATATCTGGAGGTATCTGTCAAAAACCAGCCTCTCTCGTACAACTATGACAAGCAGTTGGATCGTTTTGTAATCAACGAAAAGGAGTACATCACCGTCGAAGTCGACGAGTCTTTACTGGAAATGACCCATGGAGACTATGGAGTGACGTTTAAGGCCAAACCAGCGGTTACAGAAGATGACAACTCTTATGCATTGTTCAAACTGTATCGCGGCCAAGATTTGCTGGATACAGAAGAGATCGGTGTCGGGTTTGATGCTACAAACCCACAATTGTCCCCAGACGTTACTGAAGAGGGAGCAACCTATACATTGTCGGCGTCAGAGCCACTTCGCAATGACCCAAATCCCAATTTGCGGTTGTTATTCTCACCTTCCGGGAATTTTGACGACAAGAGAGAAGTGACGGGGTATGCCAAATTCCAGGTGTCAGGAAACACCATTCGCGTAACGTTCAATGATACGTTCTACAACACGTTCGGGCCCCTCATCACGGAACAGAGCAAGGTTTCCTTTGAACCAGGCTTTATAAGGGATAAGGCCGGGAACCTCATACAAGGTACAGCAACAGCACCAGTAAAACCCAAGCAATGAGAAAGCCAAAGTCCATCGAGGAGGTACGAACATTGCAACTAGAGGAACTGACTGCTAGCACTGCACGGGCGTATAAATCGTTGGTGCACCCCAAGCACATGGAGTGGCTGGACCAGATCAACGGCTCATCTGTTTGGGGATTTGGGGCTTCTAACAACAATCAGCCTGCGGGCATCGTGTTGGGGCGATCCGCTGTAAACGAAGGACAGGCCAAGATCATCGAGCTTGTGGTAGCAGAGGGGCATCAACGGCGGGGAATAGGCATGAAGTTGTTGTGGCATGCTGAGCAAAAAATGAGAGAACAAGGCATCAGCGATGGACAGTTTGCAGGCTTCATCAAAGCGCAAGATTTTCCATGGCTCTCCAAAATTGCGATCAGGGAAGACTGGCAGTTGCCGAAGGTGAAAACCTATTTGTACACACTCGGCTCGATGCGGTTGGGTGAATGCCAGTGGGTGCAGAGGCTGGCTCTCCCCGAAGGTTTTACCCTTTTTCCCTGGAAAGACCTGACGCCAGCAGAGCGACTGGAAATTGAGCAAGGGGAAGGCCAATGGTACCCGTCACTGTTGTCTCCGTTTTTTGAAGAAGGAAAATTCGATCCCGAATACAGTACAGGCTTGCGCTATCAAGGGAAAGTCATTGGCTGGGTGATCGTACAGCGAATGGCCGGTAATCTGCTTTTGTACAAAACGATGTTTGTCCAGGAGAAGTATCAGAAGCAGGCAAGAGGAATTACGCTTTTGATGAAAACCATTGAACACGCGCAGCCGACGTTTCCCTTTGGCATGTGTTTTGTCGAGCATGACAACGAGCCTATGCTGCGGTTTATGGAAAGAAGGCTGGGTCCGACGATTTTGCAACGGAAGCTCTGGATTGAAACGACGAAGGTACTAGTCGGACAATATTCGGATCACTTCTGTTAAAATTGTATGCTTGTCACGCAAGGGGAGCGGCGACTATCGATATAAAAAAGGATAGAGATTCAGGGCTTCCTGAATTTCTATCCTTACTTTTTTAGACTACATGGACGGAACTTTTCTTCCACTTGGCTGTTGCTTGGCGATTGAACGGTATGGCAGTTGCTTTCTTTGGAAGTGGTTGTTCCCGATCAGGGCCAGGATCACGAGCAAGGTGCCGCACAATTCGTAACGGCTGATCTCGTATCCTTGAAACGCCATCATGGCAAAGGTCGTGATCGGAACCAGGTTGATAAACAAAATGCCGTTGAGCGGAGAGAGCAGCTTAATGCCTGCATTCCAGCTCAAAAGAGCGACAAAGCCGGGTAAAAGAACCATGAACGCCATTTCATATTTGATGGACATCACCGTTTCGACAGTAGGAACCGGAAGCCATTGAAAGAGGGAGGAAGTCGTGACAATCACGAAATTCACTCCTGTTCCCAAGAGACACGTCAACGTGGAGTAGCGAAGTGTAGACCACGTGTTAAAACGCCCGCCGCCGATCGAGTAGACAACCCAACCCACAACGCCGATGAAAATGAAGAACAACGGGATCAAATGCTCACTTGCTGTAGTAAAGAAGGTAAGATTGCCATTGGTAATTACAAGGACAGCGCCGACCAAAGCAACCAGAATCGTCGCCAAGGTATAGTACGGCGGCAGCTTTCTAGTGGTAATGGACAAAAGTACAATCGAGATCATCGGCATGAGCACTTCCATAATGGATGCGGCAATCGTGCCCGGCTCTCCCATCAAATCCTGCCCGAGAAATACTCCCATATTGTAGACGGTAAACGCCATTGTTCCAAAAAACAGCAGAGACTTCCCGCGGCCCTCAAAACGAAAAGCAGACAAGCCTTCTTTTGCCCAGAGCAAACCGCACAAAATGACTGTTACGAAAAAATAGCGAAGAAATGAGAAGTAAAATGGATCGATCTCTTGCAGTGCGATGTGCGCAACCGGAAACATCGCCCCCCATGACATACTGGCGACCATGCAGAAAATAGACCCCAAAAGTAGTTGCTTGTTCATTATGCGATTTCTCCCTTTTTTTGAACTTCCTCTTAGATGTTGACTTACCACATCATACTGGATGGAAATATGTTAGTATAATGATTGATAATAACTTTATGTATCATTTTCAGTGATAGATGAAAAGAGGGAGAGAAACGTGGAGATCAATGATTTGAAAATATTCCAGATGGTCGCCACATTGGGCAGCGTGAGCAAGACCGCAGCCGAGCTGAGCTACGTTCAGTCGAATGTGACAGCACGGATCAAGCTGCTCGAAAAAGAGCTGGGGACACCTTTGTTTTATCGCAACAAGCGAGGCATGACCTTAAATACAGAAGGGAAGCGCCTGCTCGAATATTCGCGGGAGATCATTGCCAAATTCGAAGAAATGCAAAAGTACTTCCATCGAGCTTCCGAGCCGTCTGGAGTGCTGGAGGTGGGGATGGTCGAGACGATCAATGCCCTTCCGAGGTTGCTATCCTCGTATTGCAGCCAGTATCCGCATGTGGATATTTCCTTGAAGGCAGGCGTGACAGAGCAATTGCTGCAGAAGGTATTGGATCTCGCGCTGGATGGAGCGTTCGTGAGTGGGCCGATCAACCATCCTTTGATCGAGCAGGAGCAAGTGTTTCAAGAGGAGCTGGTGTTAGTAACGAAAAACAGTTCCTTCACTGCCAGTGATATCACAGGAAAAGCTCTTTTGCTCTACAAAAAGGGGTGCGGGTATCGAGAGCGGTTAGAGACCTGGATGAAGGTTGAGGGCTTGATTCCCAAAAAAGTGATGGAGTTCGGTACGTTTGAGACCATTATCGGGGGCGTAGCAGCGGGGATCGGCATTACCATTTTGCCGAAGTCGGCCGTACATCACTTGGTCGAGAGTGGAACGGTTCATATTCATCGCATCCCGGAGCCTTATCATGAGGTGACAACCGTTTTTATTCGTCGAAAAGATTCCTTTGTAACGAACACGATGCAAGCGTTTCTAAACGAAATCCGTTTGCAGAAAACGAAAGCGTAACTCCTGCAATTTACTTCTTCCATCGGTCAGAAAAATATGGTAAATTTTATTTCAGAACAGATGTTCTGTATTTTGCTGTGCAGAAGAGGGAGGGAGCAGTTCGATTGATGGACAGGTATACTGAAATTGACGAAGTGATCGCTTATATACATCGGCATTTAGACGAGCCGTTGCCACTTTCCCGGTTGGCGAATCATGTTGCGTATAGTCAGTATCATTTTGCGCGGATTTTTAAAGAAAGAATCGGTCTCCCACCTCTTTATTACGTATCGACCATGCGACTCCAACGGGCAAAAGATTTACTGCTGCGCACGAACATGAGTGTCCGCGACATTGGTCTGGAAATTGGCCAGCAGAGTCTAGGTACGTTCTCTACCCGTTTTACGGAGCGTGTCGGAGTTTCGCCTAGCGAATTTCGGGAAACGGCCCAGTTAGCGGAAGACCGCCTACGTTCCTTGCAGCAGTTGACAGAGTGG
This sequence comes from Brevibacillus sp. AF8, assembly GCF_021270385.1. Classification (NCBI taxonomy): domain Bacteria; kingdom Bacillati; phylum Bacillota; class Bacilli; order Caryophanales; family Paenibacillaceae; genus Brevibacillus; species Brevibacillus sp. AF8. The sequence goes on from NZ_JAGQDN010000005.1 coordinate 215,001, forward strand.
ACTCGGTTACATCCTGCCCCCGAGCGACCGATGACCATTGCAGGGACAATCGAGTCCACAGAGCCTTTTCAAGGCGTCATTTTGATTGGATTGTTTGCCAAGCCGATTCCGGAAGGTCTTCCTTTATACGGAACATTGCTGCCCTCGCTAGGCAATTTTTGTTTTACCAATGTCAGGCCAGGCACGTATTACTTGATGGCGACGTCTGTTGCCTGGGGCATGCAGGCGATGGATTTTCTCTTGCCGTACGAGACCTTGCGTACACGTTCCAAGAAACCGATCATTGTCACACCAACTATGATCGTCCCTCATCAGCAAGTTACTCTTCATGTGCCTCATCCGGACGACCCTCCCATCTTGATCTCTCTTTCTTTGCTCATGAACAGATTCATTCAGCGGCTTCCTCAATAAGAACAAGAATCCCTTGGACTGCCTTTTCAGTGTGGTTTGGTTAGAATAGAGCTTCTTGGGAAAGCCTACTATCACAATAGTCGAACTTTTTTCCGCGAGCAGGATATTGGACGGAAAAGCGAAATGATAACTAGGCGTGAATACCATGCGCAAAAGAAAGGAAAGCAGGGAACGAGAATGTCAAAGCCTTACAAAAAAGTTTTTTGGGCAGCCGGTTTTGGCTGGATGTTCGATGCCATGGATGTTGCACTTTTATCTTTTATTATGGTGGCATTACGACAAGAATGGGGTTTGACGGGGGAAGAGGCCGGGTTGCTCGGGACGGGCAATCTCGTCGGCATGGCGATTGGGGCGATTGCAGGTGGTTATTTGGCTGACCGGATTGGCCGCAAACCAGTGTTTTTGCTGACTTTGATCTTGTTTGGCTTGGCGAGCTTTGCGAGCGCTTTCGCAACTGGTTTTGCGACCATGCTGCTGTTCCGCTTCCTGATGGGACTCGGTTTGGGTGCCGAGCTGCCGGTAGCCTCGACGCTGGTAAACGAATTTGCGCCACCGGAGAAGCGAGGAAGTACGGTTGTGCTGCTGGAGAGCTTTTGGGCGGTCGGTTGGATCGCGGCAGCCGTCATATCGTATTTCATCATTCCGGACTACGGCTGGCGCGTGGCTGTCATGATCGGGGCGTTGCCCGTCGTGTACGCCTGGTTCGCGCGGAGGAGCATTCCTGAATCTCCGCAGTTTCAAAAGCAGGAGGAAAAGATTCCGGTTGGAAAGCTGTTAACGTCCCATCGCACAGAGACGATTACGCTGTGGGTCGTCTGGTTTGCGATTGCTTTCTCGTACTACGGCATGTTTTTATGGATGCCATCTGTTTTGGTCGACAAAGGCTTTACGATGATCAAAAGCTTCCAGTACGTACTGATCATGACGTTGGCCCAACTGCCAGGCTATTTCGCGGCAGCCTATCTCGTGGAAAAATGGGGACGGAAATGGACGCTGGCGACCTTCTTGTTCATGACCGGGGTGATGGCCTTCGCTTTTGGACAAAGCAGTGGCACCATGGAGCTGTTGGTGACAGGAGCCTTCTTGTCCTTCTTTAATCTGGGGGCTTGGGGTGCTTTGTACGCATACACGCCGGAAAATTATCCAACACCGCTGCGCGCTACGGGTTCTGGTATGGCATCCGGTGTCGGAAGAATCGGCAGTATTATCGCGCCGTATCTCGTCGGTTACTACTCGTCACATCATTACAGCTACACGTTCATTTTTAGTGTATTTACCGCGGTGCTGATCGTGGGAGCAATCGTACTGCTCATGTACGGACGAGAAACAAAAGTCCTTGCTAATTCTGGTCCTCGTACTGGCCAAGTATAGCATGCGCCTGCGCTATGACCTCATGTTTCAGCTCTTGCGGCTCCAGCACTTGAATGTGCGGGCCGAAGCTGAGCACTAGCGAGCATGCTGACGCAAGTGTGTGAAATTCAACCTCTGCTTCCATCCAGTCGTCTGTTGCGGCTTGGGTGGAAGCTATTTTTATATAACGCTCCTGTTTTACGGCAGGCAACGTCCCTTTTTTGACGAGTAACCGCGCAGGATAACGCGGGAGGCTGGATTTGAAGTCCAAGGTGGATTGTTCCCAATAGGAAGCGAGGTCGAACTCACTTGGGCGGATGAAGCCATCGTCTAACAGATGTGCATCCAACAGTCGTGAAATCCGGTACGTCCGCATGTCCTCGTCCACTTGTGCGACCAAATACCAAATGCTGCGCTTGGCGACGAGTCCGAGCGGGCAGACAATTCGCTCTACGACCACATCCTCGCGCATGTAACGAATGAACAGCTTGCGGGAAAACCATACGGCATCTTGAACCACTGACAAGAAAGGAAACGTCTCTGTCGATTCGTGCCAGCCAGCCCCATCGATATGCAGGAGCTGGCGTACGTGGATGGCATCCTGCTGAATAGGTTTTGGCAGTGCGGACAGCAGCTTGAGAAATGCAGCTTCATAGTTTTCATGCAGCCCGAGATCATTCAACAAAGCAGCGGGGGACGCTACAAGCAGTGATTGCAGCTCATCTATTTTCATTCCGGTCAAATTACTGCGATACCCTTCTGCCAAAGCCCAGCCCCCATCTGCACCGCGAAGCGCATAGACGGGAACACCTGACGCACTCAAAGCTTCCATATCACGGTGAACAGTTCGCTCGGACACCTCCAGCCTTGCTGCTAATTGCTTGGATGTCATGCGACCGTGGTTTTGCAAGAGTAACAGGATCGTAAGGAGTCGATCTGCCCGCATAAAAAGCCCTCCTAGAGTAAGAACAACATTACTTTGATTGTATCGTAACGAATATGACAGCGGTTGTCATATTTACTCCGTTATCCTTGATGCATGAATCGATGAGGAGGCATGACGAATGAAACCATTACAAGGCAAAGTTGCGGTGGTAGCAGGCGGCACAAGAGGAGCAGGACGGGTGATTGCGGTCAGTCTGGGAGAAGCAGGGGCGACGGTATATGTGACGGGACGCACGGTGCGTGGTCAACACTCTGATATGGCACGACAGGAGACGATTGAAGAGACAGCAGAACTCGTGACGGCAAGCGGCGGAAACGGGATCGCTGTTCGAGTCGATCATACGCAGGAAGATGAGGTAAAAGCGTTCTTTGAGCGTGTAAAAGCGGAGCAAAATGGTCAACTCGATCTTTTGGTCAATGACATCTGGGGCGGAGATCCGTTGACTCACTGGGGGACGCCGTTTTGGGAGCAGCCATTGGCAGACGGCCTATTGATGCAAGAGCGCGCCATTCGTACGCATATGATCACCAGTCACTATGCGGTTCCACTCATGGTGGCGCAGAAAAAAGGGTTGATCGTCGAGATAACCGACGGAATCAACTATCGGTACCGCGGCAATCTGTACTACAGCTTGGCAAAAATCTCGGCAATTCATTTAGCGGTGTCGATGGCAGAGGACCTGCGCCCACACGGGGTTACCGCGTTGGCTTTAACACCAGGCTTCCTGCGCTCAGAAGCGATGCTCGATCATTTTGGCGTGACAGAAGAGACGTGGAGAGAGGCAGCGAAGCAAGATAAGCACTTCCTCATGTCGGAAACACCCGCGTATATCGGTCGAGCGGTGGTTGCGCTGGCATCGGACCCGGCTGTCGCAGAAAAAACAGGGAAAACGCTCAGTACATGGGGCTTGTCGGACGAGTACCCCTTCACGGATCGAGACGGCAGTCGCCCGCATTGGGGAAATTACGCCGAGGAACAAGGGTTTTACCGCTAGTTTCAGGGAACATACCAAACGGCTCCTCAGATTCATTCGAGGAGCCGTTTCTTAAATTGCATCCAGTACATCCTCTTCCGTAATAGAGGGAATCTTGTCTGACACAAACACGTTCTTATACGCGGTGTCGCTGTCCCCACCTGTCGCCTTAAATAACTGGTTGGGGGTATTTGGAAACCATCTCACGTGACCAACTTCTTCATCATAACCACCGTTGAGAAACAGAAGATACTCGCCTTCTGGAATTTCAGTCTACTTATGGTCCGCAATCAGAGCGATCTCTTTATCTTTATCAGGTTGAAACCTACGATGCGGTACAGCTTGATCGTATCTCCCGCCATTGAGGAGTGTGTAGACTCCTTCGTCGTGCAAGCAGAGCCGATCGTTAAAAGGAAAGCTGAAAGAGTGATGATACCCAACCATCTTCTCACGGGACTCTATCCTCACGTTCAGGCAGCTATGCCAACGGCTGCTTATTATTCTTTTTCCCCAACCAGCTTTTCACGTTGCCATTCAAAATCAGATGGGTGATCACCCCTGCAATCAAGCCCCAGAAGGCAGCGCCGATTCCGCCAATGGAGATGCCGGAAATCGTGACGAGAAACGTAACCAAGGCGCATTCCCGTTCCTTCGCTTCTGCCATCGCCTGTGCGAGGCTGGAACTGAGTGAGGCAAATAGCGCCAAGCCCGCAATGACGGCGATCAATTCTTTGGGCAAGGCAGCGAATACCGAAGCCATCGTAGCCCCAAACATCCCGAAGATTAAGTAAAAACCTCCGCAGGCAATCCCGGCAATGTAGCGCTTGGTATGATCCGGATGAGCTTCTTTTCCTGTGCAAATGGCCGCCGTAATCGCTGCCAGATTGATTCCCGGTGAACCAAAAGGAGCGAGCAACAGCGACGCGATGCCAGTAGTCGTTACGAGCGGTCCAGCAGGTGTATCGTACCCGTCTGCTTTTAAAACGCTAATTCCTGGGGCGTTCTGAGAGGCGAGCGCAACGATGCACAATGGAATTCCCAAGCCGATGATCGCATCGAGAGAAAACGTCGGCATCGTAAAGACAGGCTGGACAAGGGACATCTGAACATTGTCCATTTGCAAACGCCCCAAAAGAAAGGCGACACCCAAGCCGACCAAAAGTGTAAGCACGACAGCATACCGCGGAGACCAGCGTTTTGCGAATAAATAGCAAAAGATCATCGGCAGAGCCAAGGCAGGCAGGTGCTGCATGGAAACAAAGACTTCTACGCCAAAAGACAGGAGAATCCCCGCGAGCATGGCGGTCGTAATCGACTGCGGGACGTATTTCATCAAGACGGAAAACAAACCGGAAACGCCGACAAGCGTAATGACTACGGCTGAAAAAATATATGCGCCAATCGCGTCGGGGAAGGAGTATACGGTCAAACTGGTGACCAAAAGGACTGCCCCCGGCGTCGACCAAGCCGTGATGACCGGGGTGCGAAACCAGATGCTTAGCACAATGCACGTCAAGCCGCTCCCAATCGAGATGGCCCAAATCCAAGAAGCGAGGACAGCATCACTGAGTCCTGCACCCTTGGCTGCTTGAAAGACGATTAGCAATGGTCCCGCATAGGAAACCATCGTGGCGATGAGTCCAACAATAACGGCAGATAGAGAGAAGTCAGCAGGGATTTTTTTCAGGGTCGAGAAAGGTTTTTCGGGTACCACGACGTAAATGCCTCCTAGATGCGCCAATGCAGACGTTATGCTTTTTCGTTCAAAATGTAGCGAATCGTCCGTTTGGTGATGTTTAATTTTTTGCTTAAAAGCTGTCTGTTTCCATTTGTTTCGGTCAAGCCCTGTTCGATAATCGTTCGCCCGATCTCGCCTTCGAGCTGTTTAACCCGCTTGATCAAATAGTCGAAGTCGATCCCGTCTACAGAGGTGACAAGGCGACTGATCGTATCGACAAAGCGCTCGCATTCATGATCGATGACCTGCTCGATCCGTTTGGGGACAGTGGGTGGATGCGCTTGTACCGTACGGCTCCGCAAATTCGCTGGCAAATGCTCGGCACGCAGTCGTTCGCATTCGTGCAACGCGATGGTTTGATTCAGTACGTTGATCAGTTGGCGGACATTGCCGGGCCAATCGTAGCGCTGCAAGAGCTCAATGGCATCCTGGTCGATTTCACATGGCCCTCCGCTGCGCTTTTGCAAGTAGTAGTGCGCGATTGTAGGGATATCCTGAATCCGTTCGCGAAGAGGTGGAATCGACAGCTTGATCCCTTCCAGACGATACAACAGGTCACTTCGGAAACGATTCATTTCGACTTCATGCTCCAAATCACGGTTCGTAGCAGAAATAAAGCGAATATTGCTCTGACCGATCTGCTCGCCACCGACGCGCATGAACTCTCCCGTCTCTAATGTCCGCAAGAGCTTCACTTGGATGGAAGGGGGAGCCTCCCCGATCTCGTCAAGAAACAGTGTTCCGTTATGAGCCTGCTCGAACAAGCCTTTGCGGGATTTGAGCGCTCCGGTAAAAGCGCCCTTTTCATAGCCAAACAGCTCACTTTCCAGCAAGGATTCCGGCACGGCCCCGCAGTTAAAAGCGACAAAAGGCTGTTGGGCGCGATTGCTTGCTCCGTGGAGAAAACGGGCCATCAGCTCCTTGCCTGTACCCGTTTCGCCCTCTATAAGCACGTGGATCGCCTTTTTTGCTAATTTTTTGGCAATTGCGGTCACATTGGCCATCGGACTGTCAGATGAATACACGATACCATATTGGGCGGCTTCTTGGGATAGGTGATCGCTGTGTTTGCTGGAAGAGGAGAGCACCGCGTCGATGACCTGCTCCAGACTGTTCAGATCGTCGAACGGCTTCTCCAAGTAATCGCGCGCGCCCCATTGCATGGCTGTCACAGCCGATTTAATCGTACTAAAGCCCGTCATAATCAAGACTTCGCAGGCGGGAAATACGGACTTGATCTGTTTGAGTAGCGTCAATCCGTCGGCATCTGGCAGCTTCAGATCCACGAGTGCAGCGTGAAATCCGGTAGAATCCGAATGAAGCAGCCGTTCCACGTCCTTGCCAGAATTGGCGACGACGATATCGCAGTCTTTTTTCTTGAGGAAATAGGTGAAAAAGGTAGTCACTTCTGTTTCATCATCCACGATCAAAATCCGTTTTTTCTCCATCGTTGTCCTCCTCGTCAGCTAACAGTGGCAAAAGCATCGTAAACTTGCTGTACTCTCCCTCTACGCTTTCGGCAAACAGCTTCCCGCCGTGTGCTTCTGCAATTCCAAGACTGACGGAAAGCCCGAGACCAGTCCCTTTTGTCCGTTCCTTCGTCGAGAAGAAGGGCTGAAAAATCTGCGAAAGCTGTTCTGCACAAATCCCTGTGCCGTTATCGTAAACGGATAAGCCAACGTAAGAGCTGTTGTTCTCTTGTGTGAGGAAGGAACGAATGGCGATGTGTGGAGATTCCCTGTCTGCCACAGCGTCCCGTGCATTTAACAGGAGATTGATCACAATTTGCTCGATCTGATGACGACTTCCATGAAACAGCAGGGGTGGCACAGACATTTCCCGGGTTATGGTCAATCCGGAAACAGACAGCTGGTAGCCAATCAGCCCCAGTACATCCTCTACGACCTCGTCAATAGAGGTAGTGGAAAACAAGTACTCTTCCTGCCGCGAGAAGGTGAGCAGGTTTTGAATGATCTTTTTGCAGCGCACCCCGCATTGAAAGATGTCTTTCATCAAAGGAGCCTCTGGTGCATCTGCATCTGTCATCTCGCGCATGAGTAATTGAGAGTTTCCGAGGATGGCTGTGAGCGGACTGTTCAGCTCATGGGCAATGCCAGCAGCCATCTCGCCAATCGCCGCCATTTTTGCGGATTGAATCAGTTGGGCTTCGATTTTGATCTTTTCATTCACGTCTTGAAAAAGCAGGCTGTTTTCTACGACGACACCGACATGGCTGGCGATGAGCTGGATTAATTCGGGTTCGTCCCGATCGACTGGCTGCTTTGTTTGGCGTAAGAGTGTCAGAAAACCAAAGGTCTGATTCAACTGGCTGCGCAGTGGAACAGAGGTGGCATGATGCTCCGGCAGCACTTCGGCAAGGGTAAGATGAACCTGCCCGGTGAGCACAGGGGCTTCCACTGCAACGGTCTGTGTCAGCGTATGGCATTGCCAATCCCCGTCATTCCACGTGGCGAGATAGGAGGAAAGCATGCCTCCCTTCACGATGGTCAGGGCAAAGTGCTCGAATATGAGAATTTGCGAGAGCTGTGCAGCGATATAACTCGTCGTTTGTTGCCAGGTGGCGTTGATCTGGATTTGTGTCAGCTGGTTAATGACGGCGAGCTGCTTGTTTTTCTTTTTCATCTCCTCGATCAGATAGACGAGCTCGCTGTAATAGCTTTTTCGCGAGGATTGAATCCCGGTCAATTTTTCTAAAATCTCTTGTTTGGTATGCATGACGGACCTCCTACAAGGCTTGGCGAAACAGCGTCGCGACATCGTGGACGGTCATGTCGCGGGGATTGGTCGTCATGCACACGTCCCGTACAGCGAGAGAACTGAGCAGGTCGATTTGCTCTGGATGTAGCCCAATGGCCGACAAGGATTGGGGCACCTCCAGATCGCTTACCAGCTCCTTGACGGCTTTTAATGTGAGTCGAGAGGCGGCATGTGTGCTCAAGCCCACCGTGTTTTCACCGAGACATTCTGCGATTTGCCTGTATTTTTCCGGGGCCGCGATGTAGTTGTACTCAAGTACGTGGGGGAGCAGAATGGCATTCACCTCGCCATGCGGAGCGTCGAGGAATCCCCCGAGCTGATGGGACATGGCATGCACAGCACCGAGTATGGCGTTGGAAAAAGCGATTCCGGCTTGAAGACTCGCCATGGCCATCGCTTGCTTGGCCTCTGTATTGTATTGACTGGCGACAGATGGGCGCAAATGCTGGGCGATGAGACGCATGGCTTGCAGCGAATGCACTTCGGTCAGCGGCGTTGCGGCAAGCGAAATATACGATTCAATAGCATGTGTCAGCACATCTATGCCTGTATTGGCAGTGAGCAGCTTGTCCTTGGTCATCAAGGTTTGCGGGTCGATGATAGCGATATCGGGTATGAGCGATTTGGAGATAATCGTCATTTTCACTTTGCGTGCACTATCCACAATAATGGAAAATTGCGAAACCTCCGAACCGGAGCCGGCTGTCGTCGGTACCATTACCATGGGAGGAAGAGGATGCTGGATATTATCGACGCCTTCATATTGGACGATGCTGCCCTCGTTGGTAGCCAACAGTGCAATTGCCTTGGCTGCATCGATGGCACTGCCCCCGCCAACACCGAGAATGGCATTGCACTCCTTGGCGCGATATTCAGCAATCCCGGCATGAATCTCGTAATCTTTCGGATTGGCTGTCACGTTTGTCCATAGATGGTAATCGAGCTTTTGCTGCTGTAAGTAAGAGATGATCCGCTCGACCCAGCCTGCGTTTGCGACACCAGGATCACTGACAAGAAAGACCCGAGAAGCTCCTAATCGGCGCAAGCTTTCCCCTACCTGTCCGAGAGAGTGATTCCCAAAAATAATTTCCGGTGTCATGAACTTGGATATTTGCATGCGTTCGCCTCCTTTTTCCACTACGTAGTAATACAGCAGGCAGGGAGGAATACCCTTTTTCGGCCAAAAGGTTGGCAGGTGGGCCGTTTTTTCGGCTCATGTGCCGCAATATCGGCTGCTTGAAAGAAAAGAATCCGCGTAATGACTCATTTTTGAAGCGCTTTCATTTTGGCATACTGCTTGCAGGTAGTAGGAGGCGGGAAGAATACCTGCCCTTTGCGCACATGCCTGAAGGGGAAAAAAGAGGAGGAAGGTCAAGATGAAAGCAGCAGTAGTCAACGAGTTCCATCAAAAGCTGGAAGTAAAGGAAGTTGCCATTCCAGAGGTCGGACACGGTGAAGTTCTGGTAAAAATCAAGACGTGTGGTGTCTGCCATACGGACCTGCATGCGGCACATGGGGATTGGCCTGTGAAGCCAAAGCTGCCTTTGATTCCTGGACATGAGGGCGTAGGTGTTGTCGAAAAGCTCGGGGAAGGCGTTACCTCGCTAAAAATTGGTGATCGGGTAGGCATTCCGTGGCTCTTCTCCGCTTGCGGCGAATGCGACTACTGCCTGACAGGGTGGGAGACACTGTGCTTGCAGCAGTTAAATGGGGGCTATTCCGCCGACGGTGCTTATGCCGAATATTGCGTAGCGCCTGCTGCTTACGTGGCACGCATTCCTGACGAGCTGGGCGATGTGGAAGCAGCGCCAATCCTGTGCGCTGGGGTAACCACGTACAAAGCATTGAAGGTAGCAAACGTGAAGCCGGGTGAATGGGTGGCGATCTACGGCATCGGCGGCTTGGGTCATGTGGCTCTCCAATATGCCAAGGCGATGGGGTACAATGTCGTAGCGGTCGATATTCACAACGAAAAGCTGGATTTGGCAAAAGAACTAGGGGCAGATGTGACAGTAAACGGCAGTGAGGTTGATCCGGTACAAGCCATTCAAGAGCAGGTGGGCGGTGTCCACGGTGCGATCAGCGTGGCAGTTACCAAGAAGGCGTTTGAACAAGCCTACAAATCCGTTCGACGCGGCGGCTCTCTCGTCGTTGTTGGCTTACCGAATGCAGAGTTGCCGATTCCGATTTTTGACACGGTGTTGAATGGTGTGACGGTGAAAGGCTCCATCGTGGGGACACGCAAGGATATGCAAGAAGCGCTTGATTTTGCAGCACGCGGCAAGGTTCGGGCGATCATCGAGACGCAGCCGCTTGATCAGATCAACGATGTATTAGAGCGTTTGGAAAAAGGTCAAATCAACGGTCGGGTTGTTTTGACGATGGAGTAATGGAAGGATAGATGAAGCTGTTGTCGGGTTATGCTTTTCGTAAGCATGGGCTGGGCGACAGCTTTCTTTTTATAAAAGAAGCTGCAGTGTGGGGAAGAAGCGAATTTCCAGTCTACGCTTCGGCCTACGCCCTGCTAGGGGGCTAAGACTGTCCGCTCCGAAATAAATGGCGGGAGCGCTTCAAACGTAGATATTTCGATGAGGTAATCCATAGGTGAAGCTGAAATTCCCCGCCATTTATTCCGGAGCTGGGGCGGGCTCCAGAGGCGCTTGGACTGGAAATTCACTTCTTCCTACGTAGCTTTTGTTTATTTTTGCAAGTGAACCTGGGAGTCTACTGATAGAACTATTAAAGCAATTACCCGTTCCCGCTTCTTCACTTTTAAATCCAATAGACACAAAAATCCTGATATGATTAAGCAATCCCTTGAATGCCAAGAAAAGCTGTCTGCATAATGGTAGTAACACTGAATCAGTAAAAAGTGTAATCTATTTAAAAAATGATTCAAATCGATTATATCAATCGTGGTTTATTGTGCTATCATATCCATAAAAAGGAATCATCAGGAGGGTGTATTTGCTGTGATTTCAGAGGGAAAGACCTTTGGGGGCATATTACGAGTATATCGAAATAGAGCAAACTTAACACTGACTGAGTTATCAGAAAGAACAGGTGTAGCTTCTGGAACCATTAGTAAGATAGAATCCGATGCCTTTACTTTACCAAACATGCAGCATGTTATGAAACTGGCAAAAGAACTAGATATTCCACTATATACAGCGATCGTACCCTATTTACATAAAATTAAGCGCGAAGCGACACTTCGGACTCTATTAGAGGCAGTGATGCAAGAGAAGAATGTGGTACTTACCAACAAAGTCGCTTTGCAATTGTTAAATTGCCCCAAAAGCAATACATTTCTTTCTTTAGACTATCTGTATCAAACCGCTGGAACGGAAGCGAATGAAGAACTGCGCTTGGCTCTTTATGACGTGATCTGTGACTACTCGCGTGAGAATGGAATTCCTTTGTATCTGGCAAGATCGCTTTTCCAACGATACATGATTCGACGTGAAAATCTAAGTCAGCTAGATCAAACCTATGTAGAAGGCAAGGAGCTATTACACTATACATCCTATCTGCATATCAATGAGCGGATTTTGGCCTACTATAAATTTTCCTTCCATGCATTGCGTCTTGGATTCTATTCAGATTGTATTCATCTGTGTAAACAAGGACTTGAGATCGATCATAGTCAGAGTGAGCAAAAAGCAGCAGCGATCCTTGCGATCATCATTTCCTATTTTGAACTGGAAGACTATACATTGGGACATTTTTATCTGGAGAGATACGAAATGTTCGATTATCCCGAGGTGCATAAACATGCCAGACATATTCGGGGGAAACTATACGGAAAGACGGGGAAATTTGATAAAGCCATTCCGGTATTACAAGAGTGTCTGGCGCAACAAGCACAGGATGACAAAATTGTGATCGCGAATGATTTGCTGGAGATTTATATCCAGGTAGGAGAAGACGAGAAAATCCGTGAACTATTTTTGGCAGAAGCATCGATCTTGCCAGAAAATTTAACTACTCCGAATCAATACAATCAAATGGGACAGTATTTCCGAACGAAGGGCATCTTTTACATTCAAAAAAACGAAGCAGACTTAGGAATCGATAGTCTTGTGGAGAGCGTGAATTACTATCGCGCAATCAATGAGATAAAACAGGCGGATAAGAGTCTGAGTGTTCTTTTTGAATTCTATGTGTCACAGAAAAAAAATCTTCCTTTTGGTATACTCCATAAATTGGTAAACGTGTATAATGGAAGTAATCATAGATCCAAACAGGAGGTATAGGTCATGAAGAAATGGATATTGTCTTTGTGTATGTTAACCGCCTTCATTACAATGCCAGTTTTAGTAGAACAACCAGCCAAGCAGTCTAATCTGATTATACAATATGGCTGGCCGGAGCCTTGGTAATTATCTTTTTTCTCTGATAGTAGAAACATAAGCAACATACTGAACCATACAATCAATGCCCTCCAATTGGAGGGCATTTCTTATCCGTACAAAATGAAATCCAAAGCTGTACAGAAGCCCTGTGACAGGGCTTCCGCTTGCCACAACAGTCGGAAGACAACATTTTTACTTGAGTAATTCGTTATAATTAATTATAACTAGTTATATATAGTTATAATTGGTGTGGAGGTAGCGGATGCAGATGGGAACGACGACGATGGTCAATTCGCAAAAATTATGGATGGTAGTTAAGCGGATGGAGCCTCATTTGATCCGCAATCAAGCCAATATGGAGAAGCTTTTGAAAATGCTCATGATCCACGATGTTTCGAACGACGATAACAAAGAGCTCTGGAGCGAGTTCGAAAGCAATGAGACGTATGAAGCGAAAGTCGCCCATGCCATAATTCGTCTAAGCAGCCAAATCGAAATCTAACGTCTACCATATGCTGTGTCCCGTGCGGACTGGCTATGGTAGTTTTTTTATGCTTTCGCACACAATGGGCGCATGTGCCATAGGCTGGTGGTAGCTTTTTTGCTGAGGTGATACACATGAGACGCCCGGATAATCAGCCAGATTTTATCGGTGCCCTCCTAAGTATGTTTCTTGGAGTCGTCCTATCATTCGAGGCCTATCGTCTGGAGGCATTTTCGACGTCTTGGTACGTAGGGGATCACACGCTGCCTGCAATTCTCGGCCTATTGTTTTTCTTGCTGGGAGGTGTGTTGTTGGTCCAATCATTCCGTGTGACGGAGGAAGCCTCTTCGCCAAACCCCGGACCGCTTTTTCCTGGAAAAAGGCTGCGCCTGTTGCTTTGCTTTTTATTCCTGTTGCTGTATGTCTGGCTGCTCGGCGCGATCGGCTACACAATGGCGACGCTCTTTGTCTCCTTTGCCTTTTTTATACTGATCGGCAGCTATCGGTGGCGTACGTCCATCGTGTACTCCGTCCTTTTGACAGGGGGACTGTATGTGGTGTTCATCTACTCGCTGCATATCACATTGCCTGGAGGCGATTGGTTTTAGAGCAAGCATGATAAGGAGGTGCTGATCATCGAGACGTTCCAATTACTACTGGCTGGTTTTGCTTCAGCCCTCACGCCGGAGCATCTGCTCATGGCAGCACTCGGCGCTCTTATTGGCACCTTTGTAGGCGTATTGCCCGGTCTCGGTCCCACTTCTGCCATCGCGATTCTGCTTCCCGTGACAGCCGTACTGGAGCCGACACAAGGGATGATCATGCTGGCAGGGATTTATTACGGTGCCATGTACGGTGGTTCGACGACAGCGATTCTGCTCAATATCCCGGGGGAGCTATCGTCAGTCCCGACGTGTCTGGACGGCTATCCGCTCGCGAAAAAAGGGAGAGGTGGACCGGCATTGGGGATATCTGCACTGGCTTCGTTTGGTGCAGGGGTACTGGGGGTAATCGGTCTCGTCTTTTTCGCTCCGATTCTGGCAGATCAAGCATTAAAATTCGGACCGCCTGAATATTTTGCGCTGATGATTTTGGCTCTCACGCTGATGGTCAGTCTATCAGGAGGATCATTGGTCAAATCGTTTTTGATGGGGGCACTCGGCTATACGCTCGCTTTAGTTGGGCTGGGACCATCCTCAGGAATGCCGCGCTTTGATTACGGCGTCCCCGCATTGGTAGGCGGTTTTGACATGATTAGCATCATTATCGGGTTGTTTGCGATTACAGAAGTCCTCAAAGGAATTGATGAAAAACGCGCAGCTACTCTGATTGGCAAGCCAGGCAGTGTCTACCCGAAAAAGGAAGACCTGAGGGTAAGTGCCGGGCCTATGCTGAGGGGCGGAATTGTCGGTTTTTTTCTTGGATTGCTGCCGGGCTGTTCTGCTGCGATCACGTCGTTTTTGGCGTATGATATGGAAAAAAAGCTATCGAAGCATCCCGAGAAGTTCGGTCAGGGAACGATCGAAGGGGTAGCGGCACCAGAAGCAGCGAATAATGCGACCAGCAGTGCTGGCTTCATTCCTCTGTTTTCGCTCGGAATTCCATCCTCACCGCCACTGGCGATTTTGTTGGCAGGCTTGATGATCTACGGATTGACGCCAGGCCCTGTTTTGTTTGAACAAAATGCGAGCTTTGTCTGGACGGTCATCGCCTCGATGTTCGTGGGGAATGCGATGCTTCTCGTGCTGAACCTCCCGATGGTATGGGTGTGGGTCAAATTGACGAGGGTACCATATGGCATCATGGCTCCAATCATCCTGATGTTCTGCACGATTGGGGCATACAGTGTGCGGAACAGCATGTTTGATGTGTGGGTAGCGTTTCTGTTTGGCGGACTTGGGTATGTTTTTTCCAAGTATAAATGGCCAGTTGTTCCGCTGGTTTTATGCTTCATTCTGGGACCTCTTCTGGAAGAATCCTTCATTCAAACGATGGCGATGGGCGCGGGTGATCTCAGTATTGTTTTGTTTCGGCCCCTATCGTTGACCATCTTACTGGTAGCTGGAGCACTCTTGATCATCTCCATGATGCTGAACCGCCGGACACAGCAACGGCTAAAAGAAGAGCGAGACCGGGGAGTAGATGTTGCGTAGGGAGGAAGAGTCATTTGAAAGGATATAAACAATGGGCGGCTGTCATGATGTCGTTGCTTTTGGCGGCAACCGTTAGCGCATGTGGAAATCAAGGTACAGCCGAGTCGGCCTATCCATCGAAGCAGGTGGAGTATATCGTGCCGTATTCTGCCGGGGGCGGAGTCGATCTTGTGGCAAGAGCGGCAGCAGATTATTTGAGCAAGGAATGGGGGCAGCCCATCGTCGTCGTCAACAAGGCGGGAGGTGGTGGGGCGATAGGAGCGGAGTATGCTTTAAAGCAAGCCAAAAGCGATGGCTACACAGCTCTTGCTGTCAATGTATCCAATACGACGATGCTCGCTGCCGGGATGAAAACACCGCCGATTACAAACGAGGATCAAGTCTATACAGCCAGGATTGGCAAAGGGACGCTTGCTTTTGCTGTGAAAGCCGACGCGCCTTGGAAAGATTTCGCTGAATTTTCCGCGTGGGTGCGTGCGAATCCGGAGCAGTTAACATGGACTTCTGTAGGGCCAGCAGGTTTTTCCGCTTTTGGGGTAGCAGAATGGCTGGATGTGATCGGGGCTGACTTCGCCAAGACGAGAATGATCGTGACGAAAGGAGCCTCTGATTCCGTCCCGAAAGTCGCTGGAGGGCACGCGATTTTGGCGGTACATACAGTAGGAGAGATCATGCCGATGCTGCAAGCGGGCAAGGTCAAAATCCTCGCCGTATCCGGTGATACGCGAAGTCCGTTCCTTCCTGATGTCCCGACTGCGGAAGAACAAGGCATACAAGGCTTGTCGGTTTTCTGGTGGACGGGAGTGTCTTTTGCCAAAGGAACGCCAGAGTCGGTTATCCACAAATGGGAAGAAGCGATTGCCAAGATGGATAAGGACCCGGCCTTTTTGCAAAAGCTGAGTGAAATCCAAGTGGAGCCGGCATATGCGGCAAGTGAAGCATTTACAAAGGAAACACAGGCAGAAACGACGTACTACTTGGAATTGGCGACCAAGAAGGGCCTTCGAAAATAAGGGCGACAAAAGAAAAAGGGGAGAATGGCCAGTAGCTGTTCTCCCTTTTCCATCTATCTATTTAGGTATCCGTTTTTCGTACTTGAATTTATAAAACCCATTCGCTGCGTTCGGCTCAGTCTCGCCGACTTTTTTGTAACCGCATTTCTCGTAAAAGTGTTGGTTGCGTACCGCTTCATAGCCAGTATCGAGCGTCCACTTCTTGATATGTGGATATGCGGCCTCCATGAACTGCATGGTTTGGGTGCCGATACGCAAATTTTGTTTATCAGGATCGACATAGATGATCCCCAGCTCCAAATGCTCATGATCGACTGGAATGAGGCAAAAACCGCCGACGATCTGGTCATCCAGCAAGATCGTATAGTAATGGGCCTTTTGCATGAACAAAATATGCTGGTCAGGCTGGTCATGTCCGGCAGGGCCCTCTCCGTACTTTTGGACGTCATCTGCGAAGCAGCGAATAGCAATTTGGGTGAGTTGCTCTGCGTTCGCGGGGACAGCCTTTTTGAAAAAAACCATAGGACTCATGAGATCATCTCCAGTTCGTCTGACTACTTCGAATTTGGTGTATGAATGATTAGAAAAATTCTCCTATATAGCAGACGGATGAACCCACAGAATGGTTACCCACTTATTTTTCTCATGAAGCACTCCAACGGTCCCCGCTCGAACCAACGTCTCCATAAAAGCGAGAGCACAATGGAAAAGAGGAAGAATCCTACGGCGTAGAGCATCGCAAAAGCGAGCGATTGATTTTCGAGTCTGCCAATCAAGGCAAGGAAACTGAGTCCGACAATGATATGACTGACGTAGTGTGTCAGTGTTAGCTGACCTGTTTTTACGCATGTCTGTGTAAACCAGCTGTTTGCGAATTTTTCCGCAAAGCTGACGCACAACAGGATGATGATAACAGCGGTGCTTGAGCTGGACAGCACATAAAACAGGTTGGGTGGAACTGGTTTTGTTCCCCATAAAAATAGGGCGCTCTCGCTTCCGACAACCGGAATAAAGAGCTTGATCAACCCATACGATAAAACTTCCAAGCTGACGAACAGGGCAGTTGCCCAGCCCAACATTTTTTTGCGTACAGATCGATCAAGCAGGTTTCGTCGACCAAGCCACAGGCCGAGAAGGAAAAAGCACATCCATGGAAAAACCGGGTGATAGCCATTGTACATCAGGTTGCGCAGGAATCCCTCGACTGTCCAAAAATCAAGGTACTGGATAAATGGTTGCCGCGGGTCCCACCCTTGCAAATAGTTGAGCGACAATTGTAGCGTTTGAGCTGTGAGCAGGATGCCGCTACAGGCGACAAGAAGTGTTTTCCCCGATACGACGAGGAGGAAGGAGGCGATAAGCATATAGACACCGTAGTAATGCAGGATGTCGCCGCTCCAACCACCGAGATAAAGCAACATCCCGGTTACAAATAAAAACAAGGAGCGCTTCCAAAGGACGTGGCGGTTAGCCTGCAAGAGGGCCGGGTCGCCTGAGGTCCTCGCTTTTTTTGTCATAAACGCAATGCCAATTCCCGCTAAAACAACGAATACAGTAGATGCTCTGCCTTGAAACAAACTGGATAAAGCGATAAGCCAGTCGGGTCCGTTATGCTCTGCGTTCAAGATGACGACGTAGTTGACGATCATCATCCCCAGCATGGCCCACGCCCTCGCAAAATCAAGACCAATGACTCTGGTAGAAGACACTTTCATCCGGGTTCTTTCCTCTCCACTTTTATTTACTTACCGGTAAGTAAAATATAGTGGGATGGATTGGAAATAGCAAGCCCTAAAATGTTGGAGATGGATAAGCCCAACTGTCCTTTGCCCGGACACATATGTCTCATACCTGTCTGGATTTGAGAACGTGCAGACTTGATTGTCACTCGCAAAAACCACGTACGATAAGGGGGAACTCGGTTGGTATCCAACTTGCAGAGCTTTTTTCTGAATGCGGATGCAAGTGCAGAGGAAGGGAGAGAATGGCTTGGATATGCGGGAAGTGGTTGCCATTGTAACGGGTGGTGCTTCCGGTTTGGGAGAAGCCGCTGTGAGGAATGTAGTTCAACACGGGGGAAAAGTAGCCATTCTTGATTTGACGGTAGAGAAGGGGCAAGCACTGGTGAATGAGCTGGGGCGCGAAAATGCTTTGTTCGTGCATGCGGATGTCATGAGTGGAGTGAGTGTTAGGGAGGCAATCGATCAGGCTGCTGGCACATTCGGAACGATTCACGCTGTGGTCAACTGTGCGGGCATCAGTTTGGCACAAAAAACGCTGTCGCGAAGCGGGCCACATCCACTGGAATCCTTCAGCAAAGTTATTTCAGTCAATTTGATCGGTACTTTTAATGTTATTCGGTTGGCGGTGGAACAAATGGCAGGAAACGAGCCGAACCAACAGGGGGAGCGGGGTGTCATCATCAATACCGCATCGGTGGCGGCTTTTGAAGGGCAGGTGGGGCAGGTTGCCTATAGCGCCTCCAAAGGCGGAATTGTAAGCATGACCCTGCCGCTAGCAAGAGATCTGGCTTGGTATGGCATACGCGTGATGGCGATTGCTCCGGGTCTATTTGACACGCCAATGTTCGATCAGCTCCCGCGCTCTGAAAAAGCTGCATTGGGTGCAACTGTCCCTTTTCCCGCTCGCATGGGTGACCCGCAAGAATATGCGATGCTCGTGAACAGCATTATCACCAATCCGATGTTGAATGGAGAAACGATCCGGCTGGATGGGGCAATCAGGATGGCACCGAAATAGAGAAGACGTGTTGACAGGAAGATAGTTAGGTGCCATACTATGTCCATGACAAACCATTTAAACGGAAGAAAACAAGAAGACGCGATCCCATCGCTAATTCAATCTCAGCGCCAGATTGATCGGTATGGTCTCGATGTTGATGCACAAGCTGTACTCGTCGCCGCCAGGCTGATGGAGGCAGGAGCCAAGCTTGGGCATGCGGCCGAAATGCATTTTGCCAGATTCGGCTTATCAACGGGACGATATCGGTTATTGGCAGACCTTGAAGATAACGGAGGGGAAGTACTGCCGTCACAATTGGCAGAGCACCTGGGGGTAACACGCGCTACTGTTACCGGTCTGATCGACATCCTCGAGCGCGATGGCCTAGTCTCACGACGAGCGAGCGCAAAAGATGGCAGGCAAAAATCAGTCATTTTAACGGAGCTCGGAGCTAGCAAGCTGCGTGAAATGGCGCCTGAGCACTTTGCGAGGTTGGAAGCGATGGTCGGATTGCTCAATACCGAGGAGCGCAGTGTGTTTCTCGACCTGCTGGGCCGCGTGACACAAGGCATCTCGGCACTGACAGAAGAATAGCAAGCAGCAGGCAGTAAAACGGGCTAGGCAACTAGCCCATTTTCATCCTTATATAGTTAGGTTCCTAATTATTTTTTGAAACAGGGGAAAGGAGGTGAAAAACATGCGTAATCCTGCAAAATCGGGGTTTGTTTTATGGAGAGAGGTAATCATGGCTTATTTGTCTCCTGCGATCATGGCGAGTATTGGAGGATGGATTACCGCTGACAATGGGTTGCAAATAGGTGCATTCACCACGATTGGCGGAACATCCGCATTCATTGCCGCGCTCCTTGGACGATGGTTACAGAGCCGTGGTGTACATAAGAGCTGGGTCACCCGCACGCCTCATTTTGCGCTGGTAGCGGTTATGGGGATGACAATGGCAGTGATCGGTCTACTGGCAGCATGGCTAACAACGGAGTTACTCGTCATCTTTGCTCCCGGTGAAGCGTTGGCTTGGCTAAGTCGTGTCTGGATCGACTTCCCGCTATCAGCGATAATCGCCAGTACGTTAATCACATGGCGGTGGCGTAGTAGCAATCATAAAATGGAATGAATGACGGAGGAGATAGAATATGATCGTAGTCATGGGAGCGACAGGAACCATAGGGAGTGCACTTTTGAAACGATTGATAGAGATCGGTGTCCCAACTCGGGCATTGAGCAGAACGCCAGAAAAACTTCAGATGCGAATGGGAGATACGGTGGAAGTCGCAGCAGCGGAAGCTTCTGACCCTGAATCGTTGCGCCGGGCGTTTGCAGGTGCGAATCAGCTCTTCCTTTCCCTTTCGAACAGTCCCAATCAGGTCGAGCTGGAAACAGCGATCATTCGCATAGCAGTTGAGGCTGGAATCCAACACGTTGTGAAAATATCCAGTCCAGCCTACGACGAAAAGGCGCCAGTCGCCGTAGCGGGATGGCACCAGGAAATCGAGAGAGTTTTATCAGAATCGGGTATAAAAAGTACTGTATTGCGACCGTACGCCTTTATGCAGAATCTACTCCGTTTCGCACCGACGATCCAGTCGCAACATGTTTTCTTCGGCACGATGGGCGAAACTGCCTGCAATTTTATCGATTGCCGGGATATCGCCGATGTTGCTGCAAAGGCATTGACCCATCCTGAAAAGGCAGGTCGTGTCTACACACTGACAGGTTCTGAAGTTTTTAGCTACCCGCAAATGGCGAGCAAGCTGTCCGAGCTGCTCGACCGCCCGATTATGTACATCAACAAGGATAGCGAAGCACTCCGGCGTGATCTGATGGAGTACGGAAACATGCCGGAGTGGCTCGCCAGTCATGTCGTTGAAATTCAAGCTATGTCAGTAGCGATCCCGGAAAAGCCGACAGATGACGTATGGCGTGTCCTCGGCAGAGAACCTCGCAAGCTGGACGCTTTTCTCCATGAACATATCGAAAAGTTTCGTTAATCAACAGAGCTATTTTCTAGCAGCGAAATTTCCTGGGCTTTCAGAAGAGCTTGCGTGCGATTGGTGACACCTAGCTTGCCATATATCCGATGCAAATACACCTTGACCGTCCCAAGCGTATTCCCTAGCTCATCGGCAATCTTCTTGTTGGATGCTCCTTTGGCCAGCATGGAAAGGATGATGATTTCTTTTCCGGTTAGCGGCTCGATCAAAGGAGCCTTTCTTTTCTCCATTTTCTTAGGGAAAAGGGATAGCAGTTGATTGACATACGCAGCCGATACGGACGGACCTGGCTGTTGGGATCGTTTTTTCAAGCGAAGCTGGTAATCGTGCAGGAGGTGAGACATCGCGGTACCTTCGTCCAGAAAGCTTCGGACGTAGCAGTTGTTTCCGCCAATCAAGAGTGCCTCGTGGAGGAAAGCCAGCGCTTCTTTTTTGTTGCCACATTGCTGGTGGGCGAGCGCTTGCAGAATGGCGATGTCTACCTGACTGATCAATAGCTCCTCGCGAATACTGGATGGCTTTAGGATCGCTAAAATACGCAAGGCTTCCTGTTCCTGCTGCTGGGCGAGCAGCAGACGGACATAGGTCAAAACCTCCAATTCTCTCTGAATGCTAGGCTGATTCAAAATGGAAGGGGGAAGCTTGGACAACTCCATTTTCGCCAAAGCGATGTCCCCTGCTTGAATCGCGATGTGTGCGAGAAAGGCTTGTAATGGGTTTATCCAATACGAAGCACCCCAGCTTGCAACTATCTCCCGTGTCTCTGAAATGATTTTTCGAGCCGCAACAAAATTCCCCTCCACTAGCTTGTGCTTGGAGTATGTCAGCGCATAGGGGACGAGCAGGCCAGGTATTTGCGTTTGCAGTGCGACCAAACGAACTCGTTGAAGATGATCGAGGCTTTCTTCCAGCCTGTTTTCCTCATACAGCCCCTCCGCCAATGCTTGAACGACATACAGATTGATCAAGGAATCCTTCCAGCCATGTGCTTCGAGTATGTCGGAGAACTGCTTGCCAACAGCCTCTGTCTGATCGGACAGCATCCCTTTTAAGCCGAATCGCGTACGCCGAATAAAGGGCTCAGTCGTGTTGTAATTAAAATGGTAAAACAACGGGCTCTCTGGCAGCACGCTTAACTGCGATGAACTGGCAATCCAGCTCTCAAAATCTCCGGTTGCAAACACTAGATTCGCTCGCACAAAAAACAGCCCGCTCAAAAACTGTTGATGCTCCGTCGAGTCTTCCAGGTTCGCAGCGCTTTTCTCCAATTGGGTGAGGGCAAGCTCTGCCCGATCCGTATAACCGCAAGCAACCAAGAGGAACACATAGATCAGGCGAAAAAGTGGTGAGAAATGGTTCGTGTGATCAGGGATGCTGTCCAGCGTTCTAAGAAAGCTGGAAAACTCGCCTCGTTGGAGCAATACCGGAATATGTTGGGCAAGGTAGCTTACAGCCAGCATGTAATCGGCAGCGGCAATCGCATGATCGATCGCTTCGTCCATCATTCCACGATCCGCATAGCTCTCACTGGCTCGCCGGTGCAACTCACGTGCTTCTCCGGGAGCTGTTTGCTCCAATTGACTGCGCAAAAAATCGGCAAACAAGTGATGATACCGATACCATGTCCCGTAATCATCCAGCGGAATTAAAAAAATGTTTTGACGGTGCAAGCGGGTCAGCATTTGTTGGCACTGGGGCAGGCTGGTCAGAGCGTGGCACACGTGAGCGTCCATTCTCGCCAGCACAGAGGTTTTGAGCAAGAAGCTGCGCTCCTCTTCCGGAAGGCGCATGATCACTTCATGAAACAAATACTCCGAAATATTCCGATGAGAGCCAGTAAATCCGGCAAAAAATTGATCGTGATTCTCCGTATTCACGAGTGAAATGGCTGCGAGCTGCAAACCGGCGACCCAGCCCTCCGTACTTTTCACCAGCTGTTCTATTTGTGTTTCGGTCAGTGGTAAATCGTGAACCTGCCGGTAAAAGCTGTCCGTCTCTTGATGGCTGAAAAGGAATTGTCCTGCCTCAATGTGACATACTTCATGGCGTACGGTCCATTTGGCTGTAGGAAAAGGCAGCGTGTTGCGACTGGCGATGTACAGATGGACGTGGCTCGGGACATATTCCAAAAAATAAGCAAGACTGTTGTGAATCGTCTCATCCGAGATCACATGATAGTCATCGAGAATGATAGCAAGGGGGTGTGTCGTAGCAGCGATTTCATTGAGTAGACAATCGATGAAGGTAAAGATCGAGGTATGACTGGTTGCCTTCATGGCTGGTTCCATTCGCTCGGAGAGTTCAGCGAAGTCAGATTCAGACAGTGTAAATACGATGTATTTCCAAAAGCGAATCAGGTCATTGTCCATCTCATCGAGTGAGAGCCATACGGTGGAACCGCCGTACTGATGAGCCCATTGACTGAGCAGGGTCGTCTTTCCGTAACCGGCTGGGGCGTATAGTGTGGTTAGTCTGCATTGTAGACCAGCGTCCATTTTTTGCAGCAGTCGGCTCCTATGAACGCTATTCGACCGAACGGCGGGCATTGCTGTTTTGGTTTTCAGCATAATGGAATGATGGAGCATGTTCGTACCGTCCTATGTATTAGAATCTTATGTGTCCATTATACTTGTTATCGGCAATAATCGAAATTTGGAAAAACAAGGAATATTTTGACTCAAGGAGCAGGCCCCAAACCGTCATCTTTTGCGTGCCCGTCACTTTTCGGCGAGAATTTTCCACGGAAGCCAGACATGCTTCAACAGGCTTCACATCCCGCGGCTTCTAAAATGGAAGCAAAAAAGAAAAAGTGGGCGAAAGAGGGATGAAGATTGGACGATGGAAACACGCTGTATTCGTGTTAACTGCAGTGATGCTCTGTGTTGCCATGGGAACGGAATCTGGCGCCGTCCAGGCGAACGGCCCAGGGGGTGCGCAGGACCAGGATTCCATTCAGGTAGCGTTTGTCGGGGATATAATTTTGGATAAGAGCGTCGGGAATCAGATCGGTCGTCACGGCGTAGATTATCCGTTTCAAAAAACAGCGGATTTTCTCAAGCAGGCAGACCTGACGATTGGCAATCTGGAGACACCAGTCAGTACGCGGGGACGTCCAGAGAAAAAGGAATATACTTATCGTGCGAAGCCAGAGTCGTTGAAGGGGCTCGTGAACGCTGGCTTCGACGTGGTCAACCTGGCAAATAATCATTCGCTGGATTATGGAATGGACGCGCTCTTTGACACAATGGAGCATCTGAAAAAGGCAAAGATCGGTTACGTGGGGGCAGGGAAGAACGAGGAAGAAGCATACACTCCCTATATCCAAACAATCAAGGGAAAACGCGTGGCAGTCATCGGGATCAGCCGAGTCCTTCCAAATGAGCGTTGGTATGCGCGAAAAAACAAGCCAGGTCTGGCACATGCCTACTCGTATGAGCCGATGCTGTCCCATGTAAAAAAGGCAGTGGCGGAGTCAGATATTACAATTGCGGTCATGCACTGGAATCGGGAATATAAGGATTACCCAGAACCATATGCGCGTGAGATGGCGAAAAAGCTGATCGACAGCGGTGTGGATGCCATTGTCGGGTCGCACAGCCATTCGATTATGGGCGTGGAGTTTTATAAAAAGGTGCCGATCTATTACAGCGTAGGGAATTTTGTGTTTACCACCTCACGCAATCCGAAAGGTCGGGAAGCCATGATGGTCCAACTGACGTTTACAAAAGACGGGAGCAAGAGCCGCGTGATCCCGGTGAAGCTCACGAATGGTCAGCCTGCTCCGATGGACGAGAAAAACAAACAGCGGATCATCGACAAGCTCAACCGCATTTCCTATGGGGCGAGTATATCCGAAAAAGGGGAGGTAACCGAGTCTAAGCCTCAATAGTGAGTCGCCGTATCATTTCTCTGCGTGTGAAACCAAACATTAATTAAGACAGGCATTTGCCTGTCTTCAGGCTGTCGAGAAAGTCGACAGCCATTTTTATTTCACTTAATTTTAAAGCGACACCGCGTTAATGTGTTATTATTTTTATAATATCATTTAACAGTAG